>NZ_JAHLRC010000036.1:0-40011 GCF_018919545.1 Citrobacter sp. S46_ASV_140 | reverse complement strand
CGCGGGGTGGAGCAGCCTGGTAGCTCGTCGGGCTCATAACCCGAAGGTCGTCGGTTCAAATCCGGCCCCCGCAACCAACATTATAAACACCCTAAAGGGTGTTTTTTTGTATCTGCGGTCCATAAAAAAAAGCGCTTTTCAGCGCTTTTTTGTTATCCCCTTCTCGCCAGCGTCGCACCATCGGCAAAGTAGGCTTTGATCCCCGCCAGAATCGACTCTGCAACTTCCTGCTGGAAGGTCGCAGTTTTGAGCTTGCGCTCTTCCTCAACGTTACTGATAAATGCGGTTTCCACCAGAATAGACGGAATATCCGGCGCTTTAAGTACCGCAAACCCGGCTTGTTCAACCTGGTTCTTATGCAGATTGTTAACTTTACCGAGCTTATTCAATACCGCTTTACCAAACTTTAGGCTGTCGGCGATGGTCAGCGATTGCACCATGTCGAACATGGTATGGTCGACGTAGCGATCGCCGCTCTTGCTGACGCCGCCAATCAAATCCGAGGCGTTCTGAGTTTGCGCCAGATATTTCGCGGCGGTGCTGGTCGCCCCTTTGGTCGAGAGCGCAAATACCGACGAACCTCTGGGCTGTCGACTGGTGAATGCATCGGCGTGAATAGAGACAAACAGGTCTGCACGCTGCTTCTGCGCTTTCGCCACGCGGACTTTAAGCGGAATGAAGATATCTTCATTTCGCGTCATAAAGACCTTCATGTTGCCCTCTTTCTCTATGAGGGCTCGCAGGCGTCGGGCAATCTGCAGCACCACATCTTTTTCACGCGTCTTGTATTTCCCCACCGCACCGGAGTCCTCTCCGCCATGCCCTGGGTCGAGCATAATGACAATGGGACGATCGCGCCCCGCTTTACCCGGCTGCGGGCCACTTTGCGCAGGCGGCACCTGTTTGTCCAGATCGCCCTTGTTGTATTCTTCCAGCAACGCCAGCAGCGGATCCTGAACATCCTGGGCATTCGCAGGATAGAGATCCATCACCAGACGTTCTTTAAAGCCAGCCACCGGAGCCAGCGCAAAAAGTTGCGGCTTCACATTCTGTTTCAGCTCGAACACCATCCGCACGGTCTGTGGGTCAAACTGCCCGACGCGCGCCGATTTAATATACGGATCGTCAGGACGGATCTGCGCACCCATGCCCTTGAGCACCGAGTTCAAATTAACGCCTTCAATATCCACAACCACACGCTCAGGATTACTCAGGGCAAACTGTTTGTATTTCAGCAGACGGTTTGATTCTACCGTGACGCGGGTGTAGCTGGACGCTGGCCAGACACGTACGGCAACGACCTGACTCATGGCAGCCAGACCAACCTGGCTGACGCTCAAAAGCCACATAGCACCCGCACCTTTCAGTAAACGGCGGCGACTGATTGCTGAATTGGATCCCGACATGCTTCTCCCGAGCAAAAAGAAATCTTTATTGAGGTAATACGTAAAACGTCTGAATTGACCGGAAACTTTAGCGAATGACGCATAATCTGTCATCTATAAAAGGGTAAACATTCTTTTTATATTCACGGCATTACTGAGAAAAATCTTCAGCATGGGTAAAAATTACGCTTGCGCACAGCGCCAAAACAGAATAAAAATACATAAATTACGAATAATCATGCAATGAGGGTGTGCCGTGGTGAAGGAGCGTAGAACCGAACTGGTACAGGGATTCCGCCATTCTGTTCCCTATATCAATACCCATCGGGGAAAGACGTTTGTCATTATGCTGGGCGGCGAAGCCATCGAGCATGAAAACTTTTCCAGTATCGTCAATGACATTGGCCTTCTTCATAGTCTCGGCATCCGCCTTGTGGTGGTCTATGGCGCACGGCCGCAGATTGATGCCAATCTTGCGGCGCATCATCATGAACCGGTGTACCACAAGAATACGCGCGTTACCGACGCTAAAACCCTGGAGCTGGTCAAGCAGGCGGCGGGGTTACTTCAGCTTGATATTACCGCCCGCCTGTCAATGAGCCTGAATAATACGCCATTGCAGGGGGCGCACATCAATGTGGTCAGCGGTAATTTTATTATCTCCCAGCCGCTGGGCGTTGATGACGGCGTGGATTACTGCCATAGCGGACGTATTCGTCGTATTGATGAAGATGCCATTCACCGCCAGTTAGACAGTGGCGCGATTGTGCTGATGGGCCCGGTCGCCGTTTCCGTCACCGGTGAGAGCTTTAACCTGACTTCAGAAGAGGTCGCCACGCAGTTGGCTATCAAACTGAAGGCAGAGAAAATGATCGGCTTTTGCTCCTCTCAGGGCGTCACCAACGATGATGGCGATATTATTTCCGAGCTGTTTCCTAACGAAGCCCAGGCGCGCGTTGAGTTGCAGGAAGAGAAAGGCGATTACAGCTCCGGCACAGTGCGCTTCCTGCGTGGGGCAGTGAAAGCCTGTCGCAGTGGGGTACGGCGCTGCCATCTGATCAGCTATCAGGAAGATGGCGCATTGCTGCAGGAACTGTTCTCCCGTGACGGGATCGGTACGCAGATCGTAATGGAAAGCGCCGAGCAGATCCGCCGCGCTACCATTAACGATATCGGCGGGATTCTGGAGCTGATCCGCCCGCTGGAGCAGCAAGGCATTCTGGTACGTCGCTCCCGCGAACAACTGGAAATGGAGATCGACAAATTCACGATTATTCAGCGCGATAACCTGACCATCGCCTGCGCCGCTCTGTACCCTTTCCCGGAGGAGAGAATTGGCGAAATGGCGTGCGTGGCGGTGCATCCGGACTACCGTAGCTCATCGCGCGGGGAAGTATTGCTGGAGCGGATCGCCGCGCAGGCCCGGCAAATGGGACTGAGCAAACTGTTCGTGCTGACCACGCGCAGCATTCACTGGTTCCAGGAACGTGGTTTCACGCCGGTGGATATCGACCTGCTGCCGGAAAGCAAGAAAGAGATGTACAACTATCAGCGGCGGTCAAAGGTGCTGATGGCGGATTTGGGGTAGTGGTCGTTGCCGGATGCGGTATAAATGCCTTATCCGGCAACGAATTTTATTGATTAAACAACGCCGACAATCCGCTGCGACGTTCGGTGCGGGTGGCAATGGCGTTACTTAATATCCGCTCATCGGCATACAGTGACAGACGCCGGCGCGCGCGGGTGACGGCGGTATAGACCAGCTCGCGGGTAACCACGGGTGAATGCTGGCTCGGTAAAATCAACGCCGCATGGTCAAACTCAGATCCCTGCGATTTGTGCACGGTCATCGCCCAGGTGGTTTCATGTTCAGGTAAGCGACTGGGCTGGACTGATTTGATAGAACCGTCCGGCAGCGCAAACCACACCCTCAGGCCCTGTCCACGATCGAGGGCAATGCCGATATCACCGTTAAATAATCCCAGCGAACTGTCATTGCGCGCGATCATCACCGGTCTTCCCTCATACCAGCGGCTATGCGTTGAACGATGAATTTTACGTTTTTGCGCCATCACCTGCTCAAGGCGTTCATTCAAACCACCCACGCCAAACGGACCTTCACGCAGGGCACACAACAGCTGATACTCATTGAAGGCCTGAATGACGGCATCCGGCTCAGCGCCCTCTCGCAGTAAATCCAGATAGTGCCCATAACCCGCCAGCGCCTCATCCAACATCGCGGCGTAATCTTCGCTGCTATGTAGCGTGCGTTTTTCGATGTCGCTAAACCCCTGCTGGAAGACCGTTTTTAGCGCGGCTTTGTCACCACGATTAATCGCAGCAGCCAACTGACCGATTCCGGAATCGCTACCGAAACGGTAACTCTTTTGCAGCAGACACAAACTGTCGCGCAAAGCGGCGGCCTGAGTTCCCAAACCTGCCGGAATAGCGCTTCCGGTCAGACGACTGAGCTGGCGGGCGCGTTCCGGGGTAAACCCGTCACCGACGAAAGCACAGATATCCCCCAGCACCGCCCCCGCTTCGACGGAAGCGAGCTGGTCACGATCGCCAAGAAAAATCACCCGCCCGTGCGGCGGCAGCGCATCGATAAGGCGCGACATCATCGGCAAATCAATCATCGAGGCTTCATCCACCACCAGCACATCCAGATGCAGCGGGTTTCCCGCATGATGGCGCAGGCGCTGACTGCCTGGCTGAGCGCCTAATAATCGATGCAACGTACTGGCGTCATCGGGAATGCGTTTCTTTTGCTCTTCGGTTAACGGCAGTTCTCGTAGCGCTGCACCCAGCGAGGCAGTCAGGCGCGCTGCCGCCTTTCCAGTAGGAGCCGCCAGGCGAATACGGCAGCGTTCCCCCTCCGCCATCTGAATCAACGCCGCCAAAAGCCTCGCAACTGTTGTCGTTTTTCCGGTCCCCGGCCCGCCGGAGATCACCGATATACGACGGGTCAACGCCACCGCAGCGGCCACTTTTTGCCAGTTAACACCTTCCGCTGGTGGAAACAACGCCGCCAGCGTGTGGGTCAGCCGTTGTTCATCCACCTCAATGGCGTGGTTAACTTCACTGAAAAAGCGAGCCACCGCCCGTTCGTTATGCCACATCCGGTTCAGATACAGGCGATCGCCGTGCAGCACCAGCGGCGTGGGTTGCTCACCACGGCTTACCGCCCCGGAGGCCAGCAGACATTCCGTCCAGTCTTCAGGCTCCCCCACTTCAGCGAGCCAGGCACTTAAAAGGGGATGGGCATCCTCGCTCAGGGATAACCGTGAAAGTGGTAAGCAGACGTGCCCTTCTCCTGCTTCACGACTGAGCAACGCCGCCGCCAGCGCAACGGCAGGGTTGTCATTTCCGGCAACCGCCAGCGCAAACTGGGCATCCAGAGGCCGGAGCTGTTTTTGCTCCACAGCTTCCAGTAATCGTTTCTGGATTGTCATGACATCTCCTCCAGTGGCGCACCGACAAACATCTCGTCCATCAAGGCGATTAACTCCCCGTCAGGTCGGGTCGCGTAAATTCCCTGTTGCGGATTTTCACTGTCAATGCCACGCAAGAAGAGATAAATAACGCCGCCAAAATGGCGTTCATAATCGTAATCAGCAATGCGATGGCGCAAGTAGCGATGCAGCGCCAGGGTATAAAGTTGATACTGCAGGTCGTAGCGATGCGCCTGCATGGCAGAGGCCATCGCCTGCTGCGTATACGCTGAGCTGTCTTCCCCCAGCCAGTTCGATTTGTAATCGAGAAGGTAATAACGCCCCTGGTGGCGGAAAACCAGGTCAATAAATCCTTTCAGCATGCCGCGTACCTGCATAAATTCCAACGCAGGGCACCCCGCGGAGAGCGGATCGTATTGGCGAATTAACGCATCAAGTTGGCTGGCCATCAGCGGCTGCGAAATCGGCAGGTAAAACTCCATCTCCACCTGTTTTTCACGCGCGGAAAGATGGCTCAAACTCACGCCCGTCTCGTTGAGAGGCGCCTGCAAAATGGCATCCAGCCATTCGGTCAAAACCGGCGTCCAGTGCGCGTCATAACCGCCCAACGCCAGTTTTTCCTCGACCCAACTCGGATCTACCGGTTGAGTAAAGTCGAGATCTTCAAACAGGCTATGCAAGAATGTACCTGGCGAAGCGCCGCGCGGGAACTGATGCGGTGTAAGCCCTGACTCTTCAATAACCTCACCAACGCCTGCGGCATCAATATCCAGTCGCGGGATCAGATCCTGCGCGATTCCATGCCCACGCTGTTGCAGACCGGAATAACTGGTCACGCGCCAGCTATCGCCGGGCGTACGCTGCAGTATTTTCGCACTCAGTTCGCAGCTAACAGCCTGCGCAACTTGCCAGCGTTCACCGTCAGGCTGCGCAGGCGTCTGGCAGGCAATATCGTCGCTACACAGCGCTTCAATCGCACTACGCAGACCCGCGGCATCCATCGGCTCACCTTTTTGCAACAGGCGACCAAGGGCGCTGTGATGCACATCGGTATCCCCTTTTTTATCGCCCCGACGTCGCACCAACGGCGCCACGCCAAGGCTGCAGTGCCATACCGAACGGGTTAGCGCGACATAGAGCAAACGCAGGTCTTCCGCCAGACGTTCCGCTTCAGCCAGCTCAACGCTCTCCTCGGCATCGCTGAGATCCAGCACGGCTTCAAAAGAGCTGCGATCATGGTAGAAAGCCTGATCTTGGACGCGGAAATTCGTGATAAACGGCAGCCAGACCAGCGGATACTCCAGCCCTTTAGATTTATGGATAGTGACGATTTTGACCAGATGCTTGTCGCTTTCCAGCCTGAGCTGCTGGCTGGACGCGTTGCTGTCGGGTTCAAGAATATGCTGGGACAGCCAGCGCACCAGCGCATGCTCGCTTTCCAGCTGCGAGCCCGCTTCCTGCAACAGTTCGCTAATATGTAAAATATCGGTCAGGCGGCGTTCGCCCCCCGCCGTCGCCAGCAGGTTTTCCGCAATCTGGCGGGTTGTCATCAGCGCGCGCAGCATCGGCATCACGCCGCGTTTATGCCAGATCTGACGATAGCCATCAAACTCTTCGACCACCGCATCCCAGGCATTTTCGTCGTTATTTAACGCTTCAAGATCCTGCGCATTCAGACCCATCATTGAGGTCGCCAGCGCGCTACGCAGCGTGTTCTCACGCTCCGGTGTCATCACCGCCTGCAGCACCCACAGCAACTCCCGCGCTTCCAGCGTTTCAAATACGCTGTCACGGTTGGAAAGGTAGACGGAGGGAATTGCCAGCTGCGTCAGCGCATCACGGACCAGTGCCGCCTCCTGGCGGCTACGAACCAGTACGCTGATATCCGACGCGCGTACCGGACTGGATGTTTTACCACTGACCAGTTGCGCAGCGCCAGACTGCCCGGCCTTAAGCCAGTCGCGAATTTGCGTGGCGCACACTTGGGCCATGTAGTTCTGATAATCGCCTACGCCGCAGCTTTCCCCTTCCATCAGCCACATGCTCATGGCTGGCTGTGTCTCACCATGTAAAACAAACCGAAACGACTGGTTTTTTTCTGCAAATTTTACCGGGCTAAAGGGGATTTCGCGGAACATAAATGCGTCATCCATCTGGCTGAAAAGCGTATTTACGCTATTGACCATGCCGGGGGCCGAACGCCAGTTGGTATCGAGCGTATAGTGTGCGCTGACCTCGCTGCGCGCCTTCATATAGGTGAAGATATCCGCGCCGCGAAACGCGTAAATCGCCTGTTTTGGGTCGCCAATCAGCAGCAGTGCGGTATCCGGCTGATGCTGCCAGATCCGGCGAAAAATACGGTACTGCTGCGGATCGGTATCCTGAAATTCATCGATCATCGCGACCGAAAAACGGGTACGGATAGCCGTCGCCAGCGCATCGCCGCTTTCACTGCGCAACGCCGCATCCAGACGGCTGAGCATATCGTCAAAGCCTAGCTCACCGCGGCATCGTTTCTCCTCGGCAACCGCTGAACGGATCTCCGCCAGCGCCCGGGTGATCACCAGATCGCGGAGAGTTAACGGTTCGCTAAGCAGTTCATCAATAGCGACAAACAGCGGGTGCTGAGGGGGTATTCCGCCCGCTTTAGTGCGCTCTTCCAGAAAACGCTGTGAGAATTTCTCCAGCGCGTCAGGAAGCTGATAACTTTGGGTTTCTTCTTGCGCCCATGCGCTGATCTTTTCGATCCACTTGCCCTGGTTACCACGATTAAATTTACGCCGGTCAATCCCGGAGGCTTCCAGCAGGCCATCCAGCTCATCAACGGATTCACGCCATTGCTGCTTGATCTGGTTAATGCGCGTGAGAATTTGTTCGTGCCGGGAAACCAGCGTTTCGTCATCAGACGGCGGAGCCTTGATGACCGGCGCTTCCCCCTGCAGATAGCGATCGATGTCTCTCAGCAGAGCCTGCGGTCCTTTCCACGTTTCAAAAATCACCTGCGCAATGTCGCGGGGTAGCGGATAGCAGTGCCGACGCCAGAAGTCCGCACAGGCCTGATAGCGCAGCAGCGATTCATCTTCTATCAGTTGCTGTTCGAACAGCATGCCTGATTCAAAGGCGTTGAGACTGAGCATACGCTGACAAAAGCCGTGGATGGTAAACACCGCCGCTTCATCCATCTGTCTTTCAGCCAATAGCAGCCACTGAGCGGCCTGTTTTTTATCGGCGATTTCATCTAACAAACGGACATATAGCGGGTTGTCGGTTGTTTCACGCAGGCAGGCAATTCGCAGTTCATGAATGTTGCTACGAATTCGACCACGCAACTCTTCGGTGGCCGCCTCGGTGAAGGTGACCACGAGCAGTTCTTCAACGGTCAGAGGACGAGGAAAGGCGGCAGAGCCGCCCAGTCCAAGCAGTAAACGTAAATACAGGGCGGCGATGGTAAAGGTTTTACCGGTGCCCGCAGAGGCTTCAATCAGGCGCTCGCCCGTCAGGGGCAAGCGCAGTGGATCAAGGGACTCAGCGGCATCATTCATTCTTATCACTCATCAGGGGTAAGGTTTGCTGCAACGCGCTGACGGTCTGCCACACTTTCCAGCCTTCCGGGTGCACATATTCTGCTTTCCCGTTCTGACTGCCGGAAACCTGTGACAGTATCGCCATGCCTTGCGGCTCAACCACCGCCTGATGGAAGAAGTCGGCAAGTTTTTGCGGCGTCAGCAGTTTAATCTGAGCCACTATTTTATCACGTGAATCGAAGCGCATATTGCCGCGATCAAAATCTTTGCTTAACTGTGAGGCTTCTTCCCCCAGCGTTTGCGGCGCCTGCAGCATTTGCGCAATAATCGCCTGCTGAATTTGCGCAAACTCTTCAGGTTTCATCGCCCGCAGCTTCGCTTCCGCCGTCGGGAAGAACGCTTTATAACGCTCCCAAAGGTAAGACGGCTGCTTATCATTGCTTTGCAGCAGGAACCCCATTCCCCACTGACGGCCGATACTCATCGGGAAAGCAAATACAGCGTAGCCTAACTGCTCTTCAGTACGCAGTTGATTGTAGAACCACGGCTGAACAATCTGCCCTAACATGGCGCTGTAGGCTGAACTGGCGTATTCATCGTATCCGGTTGGCACAAATACCGCCGCCAGCGCGGAGTCCGTGCTACTGCCTGCTTTTTCAAAGATGACAGACTGCTTCTTGTCCACAACCACATCTTTATTGCGACACCACTGTGACCCGTTAGCGCCAAGCTGTTGTTGGATATCCCGCGCCATGGTCGTCGCCTGAGCGGCACTCATATTACCAATTACCAGGAATTCAGGCCGCGCACCGGTTTTTAAGGCGTCGCGGTACGTCATCACCTCTTTCAGGGTGATAGAAGGCAGTAGTTTACGGCGCTCATCGCGTGAGAAGTACGGCACCTGAGAAAGCATTTGCACTGGCATAATTGCCTGATCGTAGGCTTTACCCTTCTCTGCAGAATCCATCATCTGGGCATACCAGGATTTCGCCTGTTCCAGCTGTTCATCCGTTGAGGTGTAGCTGAAATAGCCGCTCAGCAGCGCCTGAAAAAGCTGCGGCAGACGTTGGGTATAGCCGTTGGCGTTAAGCATCAACCCATTGTTAGCGTTGGTAGAGAAACCAATTCCACCTACCGACGCCTGGTTGCTTAACTGATCGAGCGCAATCCCCGCCAGGTAATCGTTAAGTGCGAATAATACCTGGTTGCGGGCGCTGTCCATGGCCTTCGGGTTACGCAGGATCACGCTGACGTCAGCCTTCGGCTCACTGGCAAAATACTGGCTCGGCGCATACACCACGCGTAGATCCGGCTCATCAACGATCAGTTCCGGGTGAGCGTATTTTTTATCCGTTTTAATCAGCGTGAAATCATCCGGAATGTAGGGGTTCAACTCCGGTAACGACAGCGCAATGCCCTGCGCTTTTTGCTGCCAGTCGGCAAAGGTTTTGTCGCTGATTTTATCCACCTGGTAAGGCGCATCGACAAAATAAGCGGTTTTATTATGCGGTTCTTTCGCACTGATATACCAGATACGCGCATTCTGTGGCGTCATCATTGCCAGGCGTTGCTCAACGGCTTTCACATCGTACTGGTCGGCAATATTCACCGCATCCAGCGTATGTTCGACAGGAACGCGGATCATGGTATCAGCCAGCCATTCCACGTAGTCCATATCACGGGTGATGGAGGGATAACGGAAATCGAGATCCAGTACGTGCGCCAGTTCGTCAAAATAGCGTTTATCGACGCCTTTATCGCGTAACAGATTGAGATAACTGAAAATTGCCGCAACAACTTCATCGCGGTTCGCCAGCCCTTTGTCGGTTAACGTCGCGGAAATGGCTAACACGCCGCTGTTCCCATTGACCACCGGATCGGAATCCGCACGAATACCTTCAACCAGTCCCTGCTTTTGCAGCCAGTCAGACAACGTTCCAGGGCTACGATTACCAATCAGATAGGTCACCAGCTCATCGGTTTTACTGCGGAACTGCGCGCTGTTGTTATCGATACGAAACTCGACGCGCAGTACTTTACGCGGCATTGCCGGAACATAGTGGATGATGACGCCCTTTTGCGCGTCGGTGACTACCGGTACGGTAATTTCAGGCTTTACGATATTTCTGTTCGGTACGCGTCCAAAGGTGTCAGCAGCTATCCGCGCCAGCTCTGGCAGCGGCTTATTGCTATAAATCACCGCCTTCATCAGGTTCGCGGAGTAGTACTTTTCATGAAATTTTTGTAATGCCTGCACCACCGGGTTTCCCGGTTTATCGCTTAATGTCTCGAGATTTCCGCCGGAGAAACGCGAGCCAGGGTGCGCCGGGTTGATGGTCTCAGCACTCACCTGCGCCATACGCATCCCGTCTCGGGTACGCGCCAGCGTCAGCTCGGAGTTAACCGCGTTACGCTCACGATCGGCATATTTTTTATCCAGCAACGGATCGGCAATAGCGTCCGCCAGGCGATCCACCGCCCCCACCAACGCGTCGTTTTCGACTTCAAGATAGAAGGCCGTACGGTAAGGCGCGGTGCTGGCATTGTGGCTGCCGCCGTGCATTTTCAGGAATTCAGCCAGACTGTCCGGCTGCGGGTATTTTTTCGAGCCCATCAGACACATGTGTTCGAGATAATGCGCCAGCCCCTGATGCTCGTCCGGATCTTCCAGCGAGCCCACGGGAACCACCAGTGCAGAAAGGGATTTCACGGCCTGAGGATCGGATACCAGCAACACGACCATGCCGTTATCAAGGCGCACGGCCTGATACTGGCGGGTGTCTTTATCGCTTTTACGGATGGTTTCAGCTAAAGGCTGCCAACCGGTATCTGCCTGACTTACGGGAACCCAAAGGGCGACGAACAACAGTAATGCGCTGAACCAGGTGCTGCGGGGCATTCACAAACCTCATCATTAACGTATTCACCTGTTCACAGCAAAGCACGCATAAATACGTGGTCTGAACAGGGCAAGACTATGTGCTGAACGAGCCAGCATCCTCTCTTTGTAAGAATCAGTCCGTGACAGAATGCGCATCATAGTGGAAGCCATCGGACTGCGCAATTTTTATACAATCATCATGACTGATTAAAGCGAAAAATCGGTAACAGGTAACGCTGAGACTGTAAAACAATGGTCTCCAGCGTAGCCGCATCCAGTTGACGCCAAAGACGCTGATACCAGATATCATCACCTTCACCCCGTACCATCATGTTGCCTTCATAGGCCTGCAGAAACTTACTGCGCGCTTTTTGCAACGTTGCATCGTCATCTAACATGGCATCATTTACGGCGTCATAACAGGTTTTTATCCAGGCGCCGCCGCTTTCGGGCAATACCAGCAATGGTGACGACATGCCTTCCCGATACCCGTCAATGAGCTGCGACAGGTACAGCAGCGCCTGCTCTGCATCCAGTGGCGGAAAACGCCATTCCCCGTCTTTACGCAGGAACAACCGGCTCTCTCCCGTACCGCCACTGGCACAATAGACAAGATGTTCCAGCCAAAGTTGCACCCCCTGCGCAATGCTTATCAAAGATGGGCGCCAGCGCAACAAACCGTCCTCTTGCACCTGTGGCAGCCAACCGGTGATTTGCACGCCGTTACAGTTAAGATCGATTTCCATACTCTGGCAGGGCTGACGACAGGCGATAATGCGTTCAGCCAGCGACTGCATCTCCTGACGCTGCGTATCCCACAGAATTTCGCCAAATGGCCCATAGGGAAGCGTGCCCGCCGCACGAAAACGGCGAAACAGTTGTTCAGCATCCTTCTCTTCAACCAGCGTGTTAAGCAATTGCTGATTAAGCTGATAGCGGGTTAATCCTTCAAGAGTGAACGGTTCCGTTTCCGGGATCTCACTTTCTTCAGAGCGGAAGTTGACCCTCAGCCGCATCTGGAAAAAAGCCCTTACCGGATGAGCCCAAAATCGCTGCAGCGTTTCCAGCGTCAGCGTTTCAGGCATCTCAAAGGGAAGCGTCTGGACAAAATCCGTGTGCGCTTTTCCTGACAGGCTCGCCGCAGGCAGCCATTCCCGGGCATAGCTTTGCTGTTCGCCCGGCAGATAGTTTTGTGCATCAAAGGGCATACGGGTATGCAAACGAGTAATGTGTGCTTTTACCCGGGCCTCGCTTTGATCGCAGGTCAACGATTCATCGCCCGGCAGGTAGTGGCTTTGCCCGATGTAGTCCATCAGTTCCTGCACCAGTACCGACGGGAAGCGCTCGCTGTTGTCCTGAATGGAGCGGCCAATGTAGCTGATGTAGAGCGTTTGCTGTGCTGAAATCAATGCTTCAAGAAACAGGTAGCGGTCATCATCGCGACGGCTGCGATCGCCCCTCATCGGTTTTTGACTCATCAAATCAAAGCCCAACGGCGCAAGCTGACGCGGATAAACGCCATCGTTCATACCCAGCAGGCACACCACCTTGAAAGGAATAGAGCGCATCGGCATCAGCGTACAAATGTTAACTGGCCCCGCCAGGAAGCGCTGGCTAATGCGCTCCTGGTCAAGACGCTGGGCCAGCTCATCACGCAATAGAGAAAGCGGTATGGCATCACCATACTCAGCCCCCAGACCTTCAGTGATAATGGCCTGCCACTGCTGTTCAATCAGCGTCATCGCCGCTTCGGTATCTGCATCCGGCAGGAAGAAATCATTAAGCATGTCCCGACAAACGGGCAGCCACTCTTCCAGCGGCCGTTCCTGCGCTAACCCTCTACGCCAGAGATTGAGCTGCATCAGCAACGAGGCCAGATGCCCTACCAACTCGGCAATCAAACCGTTTGACTCATCGTATGGCAATACCGATTGCCACTCGCCCTGCGCGCTTTCCATCGCGTAGCCGAGCAGCATGCGCGTTAAACCAAATTGCCAGGTATGCTGACCTGTAGGCGGAAGTTCCAGTTCACGCACGTTATCGTCGTCAATTCCCCAGCGAATCCCGGATTCATTGACCCATAACCGAAGATAGCGCAGCCCTTCTTCATCGATATTGAAACGCGCCGCCAGCACGGGCACATCCAGTAATGCCAGCACATCCTCTGAGACAAAACGGCTATCCGGCAGCGACAGCAGGCTAATAAAGGCCTGTAAGACGGGATGAGACTGGCGCGCCCGACGGTCGGAAATCGCATAAGGTAAGTAACGCTCAGTTGGCGCGCTGCCAAAGACCGACTGAATAAATGGGCTGTAGCTGTCGATATCCGCCACCATCACAATAATATCGCGCGGCGTCAGCGTGGGATCCGCTTCCAGCATTGCCAGCAGGCGGTCATGAAGAATTTCTACCTCGCGCTGTGGGCTATGACAAACATGGAAAGTCACGCTGGTGTCGTTCAGTTCAAGCCGTCGTTTATTATCGCTACGCGAATACTCTTCCAGCGTAACACCCGCCACGGCATGGCTTTCAAGTTCCAGAATATCCGATTGAATATTATGCAAAAGATTGTCAGGCGTAATATCGACAAACGCATCCAGTTCCTGACTATTTTCCAGTTCTGAAAGCAAATAAATGTAATCGCGCCCCAGTTTGCCCCACGAGGCCAGCATCGGGTTGCCCACATCCTGTTCACCATCGCTGTTAAACAATCCTTCGGCTTTCTGACTATCGCGAAACAGCGGCAGGTGGCGTTCTTCAAAGCTGTGCCGACGCTGACGCGCCATCAGCTTCGCCAGCCAGGCGGGATCTTTTATATCTCCCCAGTAGTAGCGACAAGGGTTGGTAAACAGCAGATGAATATCAATGTGCTTGCCCAGCGCCTGCAATGCCTGCAAATAAACCGGCGGCAGCGCTGAAATGCCGCAAATAAAGACGCGAGAAGGCAGTCCCTGCGGGCACTCGGACGCACTTTCCAGAGTCTGAATAAATCGTTGGTATAAATTGGCGCGATGCCAGCGCGGCTGGCCCAATTCCTCGGTGTGTTCCACCAGCGCTTTCCACAACGGCGCCTGCCAGGCCTGAGATTCGCCGAGTCCCTCAACCTGTCGCCCGGCTTCCCACTGGGTCAACCACTCAGGGCGATAGACTAAATACTGGTCGAAGAGGTCAGCCGCGCGTGAGGAAAGCTGAAACAGCTTACGTTTATCGGTGTCGTCCGTCAGATAGTGGCGCAGCAATGCGAAGTCATCGCCATCCAGCAATTGCGGCAACAGCGTCATCAACTTCCAGCTCATGCTCTGTTTGCTGAACGCGCTCTCTTTCGGGATATCCGGCAGCACGCGCACAAACATATCCCAGATAAAACTCGCGGGCAGCGGAAAATCGATGTTGGCGGCAATACTAAACTTCTGTGCAAGGGTCATTTGTAGCCACTGCGCCATACCGGTACTTTGAACCAGGATCATCTCAGGTTCAAAGGGGTCGTCCAGCCGCTCGCGCTCAACGATAAATTCCATTAACGCTTCCAGCACATCCAGACGATTGGAGTGGTAGACCCTTAACATAGCGACTCCTGACTACTGACGATTCGGGCAATGCAGACGCGTCATCTGACCCTGCCTGCCCAAGGGTGAAGAAATTTTAACGTTGATGCTGACACATCCCGCGCTCATTGTCTGCATTCGGTTAACCTGCCAGTTCAAAGGCGATGAAAACTGATACAGCTGGGTTTGCTGCCAGGCGTGACGCCTGAGTTGCTGATACTGGTTTCTGATGATAAAGCTGTTCATCAGCGCCCGCTGGTATCCTGACAGCGCGGTCACAATCATGATCATCAGCACCATTGCCAGCATCACTTCCGGCAGGCTAAAGCCACGCTGTCTGTTCAGGGGATCTGACATAGCGCCTGCTCCTTTAGCGGACAAAAATCGCTCCAGCCATGCACCGAATATTCGATACTGTCATCAATAATCGCCCCCTGCCGCCATAACGATACCCCTTCATAATGGACTATAAGCAGCACGAAATTATTAGTAAGCAGTCGCAGGCAAACCGCGGCATCCTGCGTGGTATAACGCCGACACTGTGCGGCGAGTTGTAAGCGCCAGGGCTGCATACGCCCCCATTCCATCGCAGATTGCACCACCGCCTGGCGCTGCAGAGCCTGACTTTGCGTGACCACTCGCGAAGCAAAACGGGACTCCTGCCTGCTAACGCCTTGCAGCAGAAGGCTACCGAGCACCAGCAGTAACAGGACCATCGCTAAAGATGAAACGCCCCGCTCACGGTTCACAAGTTGAATCCTGTCACGCTGTAGACTGCTTCAATAACCTTTTGTGGCTCGACATTGTTCACTCCGCGCAAACGCAACGTAAGGAGCGGGGAATATCCGCTGATATTCAGACGTTCGACCTGAAATGTCTCAATCTGTATCGTGGCTGGATCGGTCATTTTCTCCCACCCTTTTCCATTGCAGTCCGTTACTCCCCGCAGGGTCTCCAGTACCTTGTCCTGTAAACGAAATCCAATCGTATCGGCCTCTTTCGCGGGACTGCTCTCCCAAATGCCGTTGCTATTGGCATCCCAGCGCGCAATGACACAGTCGCCCTTAGCCGATATCTCCAGCCCTTCTCCGACACAGTTTCCGCGGCAATACCCTGCCCGCTGAAGATGCTTCGCCACGGTGTATACCCGCTGCCATATTTCATCTTCAAGCGCTAACTGGCGCGTGTTGCGCAGGATCTCTCGCTGCAGCGCGGGTAAAAATCGCGCTGAGCTAAGCAATAAAACGCTGCTAATCGCCATAGCAATCAGCACCTCCAGGAGTGAAAAGCCCCGTTCATTTACTGACATAACCTGGCCTCATCTTTCTCGCAAAGCCTGATTCGCCCCCAGCCAGACACCACCACGCGCCATTCCCCTGTCGTATTTTTCAGGCGAATATGTCCAGCCCATGCCGTATTGCGCAGACCAAAAAAGGCCAGTGAAGGCGTTATCTCTGCCATTTCGACATCGTCCCAGGGCGGTGTAAAAACCAAGGGCGAAACGGGTAGACACGTGGTTTGCACAGCAGCAGAGCTGACAAAACACCAGGATGTGCCATCCCGAATCACGCTGATGACGTGATCGCGGTTACGCCAGTTAGCATCTTCACGCAGTTGCAGCAGGTAATCTCGCACCTGAATGGCGGTTTGCCATAGCCGCTGTTGCTGCTGCCAGCGCTGCCAACCATACAGCCCCGAGGCGCCAAGCGCCGCGACGATCAGCATCGCAATCAGGGTTTCGAGAAGCGTGTAGCCGTGTTGTTTTTTCATGTCGCCAGTATGGCGTGAGGAAAATGAATAACGAGCGGGAAATTCGGTTTCTACGGCGAGCTACGAGGAATATTTGTCGCGTTGCAGGTCGTTGCAATATTTCAGGAACCCACGCCGAAGAACGCGATTTGAGACAAAAAAAACCGACGCACACGGGCGTCGGTTGTGACAGCATGAAGCCGATTAGATAGCCACTGGCGCTTTAATACCAGGATGCGGATCGTAGCCTTCAATTTCGAAATCTTCGAAGCGATAGTCAAAGATAGATTCAGGCTTACGTTTGATGACCAGCTTCGGCAGCGCGCGCGGTTCGCGGCTAAGCTGCAGATGCGTTTGATCCATATGATTGCTGTACAGGTGCGTGTCGCCACCGGTCCAGACAAAATCACCCACTTCCAGATCGCACTGCTGCGCCATCATGTGTACCAGCAAGGCGTAGCTGGCAATGTTAAACGGCAAACCGAGGAACACATCGCACGAACGCTGATACAGCTGGCAGGAGAGCTTGCCATCCGCCACGTAAAACTGGAAGAACGCGTGGCACGGCGCCAGCGCCATTTTATCCAGCTCACCGACGTTCCATGCAGAAACGATAATTCGGCGAGAGTCCGGGTCATTTTTGAGCTGGTTTAACACCGTGGTGATCTGGTCAATATGACGACCGTCTGGCGTAGGCCACGCACGCCACTGTTTGCCATAAACCGGGCCCAGATTACCGTTTTCATCCGCCCATTCGTCCCAGATTGAGACGTTGTTTTCATGCAGGTAGGCAACGTTGGTGTCGCCCTGCAAAAACCACAGCAGTTCATGAATGATCGAGCGTAAATGACAGCGTTTAGTCGTAACCAGCGGGAACCCTTCCTGCAGATTAAAACGCATCTGATGACCAAAAATGGAAAGCGTTCCGGTTCCGGTACGGTCGTTTTTCTGTGTGCCTTCATCCAGCACTTTTTGCATCAGTTCTAAATACTGTTTCATGGTTCCTCAGGAAACGTGTTGCTGTGGGCTGCGGCGGTACGCCCAAACCATCATAATAATGCCTGCGACAATCATCGGGATTGAGAGGATCTGTCCCATGCTAATGTACTGTACCCAGGTGCCGGTAAACTGTGCATCCGGCTGGCGGAAGAATTCAACGATAATACGAAACGCGCCATAACCAATCAGGAACAGACCGGATACCGAACCCATCGGGCGCGGTTTACGAATGTACAGATTAAGAATGATAAACAACACAACGCCTTCCAGCGCCATCTCATAAAGCTGTGAGGCATGGCGCGGCAGCGAGCCGTAGGTATCAAAAATAGACTGCCATTGCGGGTTAGTTTGCAGCAGTAAAATGTCTTCGGTACGGGAGCCCGGGAACAGCATGGCGTAATTGAAATTCGGATCAACGCGTCCCCACAGCTCACCGTTGATAAAGTTGCCCAAACGCCCTGCCCCCAGACCAAACGGAATCAGCGGGGCAATGAAATCAGAAACCTGGAAGAACGAACGCTTGGTGCGTTTGGCGAAGATAATCATCACCAGGATCACACCAATCAGCCCACCGTGGAAGGACATCCCGCCGTCCCAAACGCGGAACAGATACAGCGGATTATCGAGGAATAACGGGAAGTTATAGAACAGTACGTAACCAATACGTCCTCCGAGGAAAACCCCGAGGAAGCCCGCATACAGTAGATTTTCTACTTCATTTTTGGTCCAGCCACTGCCCGGACGATTAGCACGGCGCGTCGCCAGCCACATCGCAAAAATAAACCCCACCAAATACATTAAGCCGTACCAGTGAAGCGCGACGGGTCCGATTGAGAAAATGACCGGATCGAAATCCGGAAAATGCAGATAGCTACTGGTCATCTGTCACCACAAGTTCTTGTTATTTCGCTGAAGTCAGACAGCAATTGATAAGCGCGCCTGCATAATGCAGGCGCTCCAAAGGTGCGAATGATAGCACATGGGGATCGCAGCGGATGCCGATTACAGTTAAAAGATATGTATACCTACTGTTACCAGCCCTCGATTCACAATCCCCCGCGAATCAGTCCCCCCATGCCACGGCGTTCCATAAAAGCCGCCACCTGATGGCGTACTTCTGTCGCCATCTGCGCTTCCAGGCTGCGTTGCGCCAGCGTTTGCGCCTCATCAAAATCGATATGGCGCAGCAGATATTTAACGCGAGCCACGGAACGACCGTTCATCGACAAATGGCGAAAACCCAGGCCGATCAGAATGGCCACGCACATCGGGTCGCCCGCCATTTCACCGCACAATCGCAAATCGATACCGCTTCTTTCGGCTTCCTGCGCAATCATCGCCAGCACACGTAACATACCCGGATGCAGGCTGTCATAAATGCTGGCCACCCGCGTATTGTTACGATCGACAGCCAGAATGTACTGGGTGAGATCGTTGGTTCCGACCGAGATAAAGTCTATCCGGTTTATCAGATGCGGCAGCATAAACACCATCGACGGAACTTCCAGCATGATGCCAATGCGCGGTTTTGGGATCGCGTAGCCGATCATCTCTTCCACTTCGCGTCCGGCGCGTTCAATCAAACGTCGCGCTTCGTCCACTTCATCAATGCTGGTGACCATCGGCAGCAAAATGCTCAGGTTGCCGGTTGCCGCGTTGGCACGCAGCATGGCCCGAACCTGGATCAAAAAGATCTCCGGCTGATCGAGCGTTATGCGAATGCCACGCCAGCCAAGGCACGGGTTCTCTTCACTGATCGGCATGTAGGGCAGTTGTTTATCGGCGCCGACATCCAGCGTACGCAGAGTCACCGGCTTGTCGTTAAACATTTGCAGCATGCCCTGATACTGCGCAACCTGTTCTTCTTCCGAAGGAAAACCGCTTTGCAGCATGAACGGGATTTCGGTGCGATACAGGCCAATGCCGTCGATCCGGCTCCCCAGCTTCTCTTCATGCTCCGGGCTGAGGCCAGCATTGAGCATCACCTTCACGCGCTCGCCGCTTTTCAACTGTGCTGGCTGGTTGACGTCATCTTCCGCCAGGCGGCTCAGTTCTATTTCTTCACTGATAAGACGCTGGTATTCCTGGATCAATACCGGTTCTGGATCGACCAGCAGTTCACCGCGATAACCGTCCACTACCAGCGTACGGCGATGTAACACCGATGGCTGAATATCGGCCCCCATGACGGTAGGGATACCCAGCGCACGAACCATAATAGCCGCATGAGAGTTGGCCGCGCCGTCCCGGACAACCACACCGACTAAGCGGTCCTGAGGAAGTTCCGCCAGCGTGGTGGCGGAAAGCTCATCCGCCACCAGCACAAAGCGTTCCGGCCAGGTATTCGGCCCCTGGATCGAGTCGTCAAGATGGAACAGTAGACGCTGGCCCAGCGCGCGTAAATCTCCGGCCCGCTCTTTGAGGTAGTTATCACTCAGCGCAGCAAACTGTTCGGCAAACTTTTCGATGATCGTTTTAACGGCCCACTCGGCCACCGAACCGTTATCCACTTCCGCAAATAGCTCACGGCGCAGACGAGTATCGGAAAGCAAGTGTGAGTAGAGATCAAAAATCGCCGCCGTTTCTTTCTGCGCCCCGGCGGTAAAGCGTTTGCTGTAGCGGCGGAATTCATTCGCCGCCTCTTCCAGCGCACCGGTGAGCCGCTCGCGCTCAAGCGCCGGATCCAACGTTGAAGCCTGATAGACCTGCTCCATCAGCGGCAGCGTCGCATCCTGCCAGCCTTCGGCTATTGCCACGCCAGGCGCGGCGGGCAATGCGCGGATGCGCGTTTGCCGGTATTGGCCGAACAGCGCGTTTAGCTGCGACTGCGAAAGAATCGCCGCCATTTGCGTAGCGAGCGTGACGAGGAAAGACTCTTCACTTTCATCGTACTGGCGCAATTCGCGCTGCTGGACCACCAGCACACCTAACAGCTGACGGCGCTGAATAATCGGTACGCCTAAGAACGCACGAAAACGCTCTTCTTTTACCGAAGGGATGTATTTAAAGCTGGGATGTTTTTGCGCATCGGCGAGGTTGATAGGTTCCGCCAGCCTGCCAACCAGGCCAACGATACCTTCATCAAACGCGAGTGCGACAGTACGACCACGCGGTTTCTTCAGTCCCCGGGTCGCCATGAGGTAATAACAACGTCGATCGTGATCGGCCAAATAAACCGAACAGACCTCTGTATCCATCGCAAGACAGATGTCGGTAACCAGAATATTCAGCGCTTCATTCAGACGCGGAGCACTGGCCACCTTTTCGACTATTTCGCGCAGGCGGGTGAGCATAATTTGCGTAGCTTAACCTCTTTTACGTCTGTACGCAGGTGCGCTTTGCGGCTTAGGAGTGCTTTCCTGAAGCGCCATGACAACACTTGCGAATTCTTTCATCACCCTGCGATAGACATCGCGTTTAAATGACACCACCTGTCGAACCGGATACCAGTAACTCACCCAGCGCCAGCCGTCGAACTCAGGTGTACTGCTGGTTTGCATATTGATTTCAGCATCGCTGCTGACCAATTGCAGAAGAAACCATTTTTGTTTCTGGCCGATACAAACCGGCTTCGTGTCCCAACGCACCAAACGTTTCGGTAACTTGTAACGCAACCAGTTACGAGTAGAAGCAAGGATCCGTACATCTTTACGACTGAGACCCACTTCTTCAAAGAGTTCCCGGTACATCGCCTGCTCTGCTGTCTCTCCTGCATTTATCCCACCTTGCGGGAATTGCCAGGAGTGCTGACCAAATCGCCGGGCCCACATGACCTGCCCCTGGCGGTTACAAATTACTATCCCTACATTCGGGCGGTAGCCATCGTCATCAATCACCGGACTACCTCAATATAAACCTTATATACAAACGATTGTTTCACACTCCAGAGAGGCGGTAAACCACTCTGTTAAGGGCGCGATACTCTAATAACAATTGAATAACTCACAGCTAAGGGCGGAGTTATAAACAGAAGAAGGGCAAGCAAGGCGATTTTATTCACCTTTTCTGTGGATATAGTTGTGAAGAAGTACGGAATTACTATGGGAAAACCCAGAACAGTCCGAATAAGACATTCGTCACATATCAAAAATAGTCTTCTATATTCATAAAGTTAAAACCATTCAGCGCAAATAAACCCATAGAAATGTGACGTATATCACACACACGATCTTTAGGCTGATGAAAGATCGACCAGCGTTGGTTTTATCCACAGATTATGCCAATAAGTTAGGCACAATTTGTGTGAAAATTCGATTTTCGTCGCACGTCAAGGCTGTAAATTGAAACAGTAGTGGGGGTTTTTCACAGTTATCCCATCTTTCTGTGGATAACATGGTGTAAGATCCTGTTCATTGTCAGTGACCAGAATTGGAAAACCCGCTTCGCTGTTGCGCAACTCTGCGTATGTGAATCTAAAAACCAATATAAATCATAGAATTGAATAAAGCATGTGGAAAAAGATAAACTCTGTCCACACGGTATAAAATCTTTGCTCATTTTTTCACCTAAGGGTTAACCCGATGTCAGAACTCCATCCGCTGCTTTCTCCCCCTGAATCTGAAGCCCAGTTGTTGAGCCAGGCACAGCTGCTTTCGGGCTACGCGCTGGGAGAGTTGGCGGCAATGGCGGGACTCGTCGCCCCCAAGGATCTCAAGCGCGATAAAGGCTGGATTGGCGTACTACTGGAAATCTGGCTCGGCGCCAGTGCGGGCAGCAAACCGGAGCAGGATTTTGCGGCGCTGGGCGTGGAGCTGAAAACAATCCCAGTGGATAGCCTTGGCAGACCGCTGGAAACCACCTTTGTGTGCGTGGCACCGTTAACCGGCAATACCGGCGTTACCTGGGAAACCAGCCATGTGCGGCACAAACTTAAACGCGTTCTGTGGATCCCGGTAGAAGGCGAACGCAGCATCCCGCTGGCGGAGCGCCGCGTCGGTTCTCCCCTGCTGTGGAGCCCGAATGAAGAAGAAGACCGGCAATTGCGTCTGGACTGGGAAGAGTTGATGGACATGATAGTGTTAGGCCACGTCGAACGCATCACTGCCCGCCATGGGGAAGTGCTACAGCTGCGTCCTAAAGCCGCCAACGCCCGAGCGCTTACCGAGGCCATTGGCGCCCATGGCGAACCCATCCTGACCCTACCACGCGGTTTTTACTTGAAAAAGAACTTCACGCGCGCATTGCTTGAGCGACATTTCTTGTTCCAGGCGCAATAGGCACCGTCCGGTCTTTCACCCGCCGCGTTACGGGCCTATAATTACCGCTTCTTTTTTTTGGCAGGACTTTGTTCGATGTTATTTGCATGGATAACCGATCCTAACGCCTGGCTTGCGCTCGGTACGCTGACGCTGCTGGAGATCGTTCTTGGGATCGACAATATTATTTTCCTCTCTCTGGTTGTAGCCAAACTCCCGACAGCGCAACGCAATCATGCCCGACGTATTGGGCTTGCGGCGGCGATGATCATGCGTCTGGCACTGCTGGCCTCTATCGCCTGGGTAACGCGTCTGACAAACCCGCTATTCGAAGTGTTTGGCGAGGCAATATCAGCGCGCGACCTGATCCTTCTCCTCGGGGGATTGTTCCTGATCTGGAAAGCCAGTAAGGAGATCCACGAATCCATTGAAGGTGAGGAAGAGGGGCTGAAAACCCGCGTTTCCTCTTTTCTGGGCGCGATTGTGCAGATCATGTTGTTAGACATTATCTTCAGCCTGGATTCCGTGATTACTGCGGTAGGCTTGTCCGATCATCTGTTTATCATGATGGCGGCAGTGGTGATTGCCGTGGGTGTGATGATGTTTGCTGCACGCCCGATTGGCGATTTTGTCGATCGCCATCCTTCGGTAAAAATGCTGGCGCTCTCGTTCCTGATTCTGGTCGGTTTCACGCTAATTCTGGAAAGTTTCGACGTCCACGTTCCGAAAGGATATATCTATTTCGCCATGTTCTTCTCTATTGCGGTAGAGACCCTGAACCTGTGGCGTAATAAAAAAAATCCGCTCTGATGAAATCCATCGCTCCCCGCACGGGGAGCGAATGCGCGCCACACCTACCTCTTCTCACAGTTTAAGATTTTACTGCTTTCGCCATGCACAACTTCGCGTTATTACTAAACTATTGTCAGATGCAGGCCATGTGAGGATAAGCAGATGAAAAAATGGGCAGTTTTGATTTCCGCCGTAGGACTGGCTTTTGCCGTTTCCGGATGCAGCAGTGATTATGTAATGGCGACAAAAGATGGTCGAATGATCCTGACCGATGGAAAACCAGAAATTGACGATGATACCGGTCTGGTGAGCTATCACGACCAGCAAGGCAATGCGATGCA
The DNA here is from genome assembly GCF_018919545.1 of Citrobacter sp. S46_ASV_140. Taxonomy (NCBI): domain Bacteria; kingdom Pseudomonadati; phylum Pseudomonadota; class Gammaproteobacteria; order Enterobacterales; family Enterobacteriaceae; genus Citrobacter; species Citrobacter sp. S46_ASV_140. The sequence goes on along the minus strand of NZ_JAHLRC010000036.1, from coordinate 16,145 downwards.
GATTAATCGCGATGATGTGTCTCAAATCATTGAACGCTGATGGTTGAGGTCAGCAGCGCGCTGGCCTTAACAATTTTACTTCCCTTTTTCTCTTCCCTCAGCCATTTTTATAATCCTTATGTCGTGATTATAAAAAGGAAACGGCTATGCAATATCACCGTATACCCCACAGCTCGCTTGAAGTCAGTACACTGGGGCTGGGCACAATGACGTTTGGTGAACAAAACAGCGAAGCCGACGCACATGCACAGCTCGATTATGCCGTAGAACAAGGCATAAATTTGATCGACGTTGCCGAGATGTATCCGGTACCGCCGCGTCCTGAAACCCAGGGTCTCACCGAAACCTACGTAGGTAACTGGCTCGCCAAACACGGCAGCCGTGAAAAGCTAATCGTTGCTTCTAAGGTCAGTGGACCTTCACGTAACAACGACAGCGGTATTCGACCGAATCAGGCGCTGGACCGTAAAAATATCCGTGAAGCGCTGCACGACAGCCTGAAAAGACTGCAAACCGATTACCTGGATCTGTATCAGGTTCACTGGCCGCAGCGCCCAACTAACTGCTTTGGTAAGTTAGGCTACAGCTGGACGGACTCTGCGCCGGTCGTTTCGCTGCTGGATACGCTGGACGCGCTGGCAGAGTTTCAGCGCGCGGGGAAAATTCGCTACATCGGCGTGTCCAATGAAACTGCGTTTGGCGTGATGCGCTACCTGCACCTGGCGGACAAACACGATCTGCCGCGCATCGCCACCATCCAGAACCCCTACAGCCTGCTGAATCGCAGCTTTGAGGTTGGACTGGCGGAAGTGAGCCAGTATGAAGGCGTTGAACTGCTGGCCTACTCTTGCCTTGGCTTCGGTACATTAACCGGTAAATACCTGAACGGCGCGAAGCCTGCCGGTGCACGCAATACGCTGTTTAGCCGTTTCACGCGTTATAGCGGCGAGCAAACGCAAAAAGCCGTTGCGGCCTATGTGGATATCGCGAAACGCCATAATCTGGATCCTGCGCAAATGGCGCTGGCATTCGTGCGTCGTCAGCCGTTTGTCGCCAGCACCCTGCTGGGAGCCACGACGATGGAGCAGCTAAAAACCAACGTTGAAAGCCTGCATCTGGAGTTGAGCGAAGAAGTACTGGCAGAGATTGAAGCGGTGCATCAGGTGTATACCTATCCTGCACCGTGACGGTTAGTGCCTGATGGCGCTACGCTTATCAGACCTACAAATTGCTGCTCTCTGTAGGCCGGATAAGGCGACGCTGCCATCCGGCACATTCATTGTTCATTCATCTCGTACCAGGCTGGCGGCGCTGCCAAATCCACAGCGCCGCAATCGCCAGCGCAAACAGCGCGCCGAATCCAATACCAATCGCTACCGCCGGGATCCCCACCAGCACTGCCAGTGAGTAAATCCCAAGCATCAGCAGCATCGCGCTGTTTTCGCCCAGATTTTGCACCGCGATCGCATTACCCGCACCGACGCTTTTCTTGCCCCGCTCCTGCAGCAACGCATTCAGCGGTACCACAAAGAAGCCACCTGACACGCCGATAAGCATCAGCAACGCGTAAGCCGGAAGCAGCGCATGCTGAAGTGAGAAAATCAGCACCACGACGCCAATCAGGATCCCCGCTGGCATACAGCGCGACACGGTTTCCAGCGTCACCAGCTTCGCTGCCGCCCCCGCGCCTACGACAATCCCAATCGCTACCATGGCATTGAGGTAGGTCGGCGTAGCGTTATCGGTGATGCCGAGCGCCACCGGAACCCACAGCACCAGCAGAAAACGCAGCGTGACGCCCGCGCCCCAAAAAAGGCTGGTTCCGACCAACGAAAAACGGGTTTCACCGTTGCGCCACAGCGAAGAAGCGGCGCAGAAGAAACTGCGCGTCATTTTCCCCAAATGCCAGGATTGGCCAGGACGAGCCGCGGCCAGTTTCGGGATGTACAGGTTAGCCACCACGGCGCCAGCATAGGCCAGCGCACAGGCAGAAAGCGCGGCAATCACATGCCAGTCGGCCAGAACGCCGCCGGCGACAGAACCGAGCAAAATCGCGGCGATGGTGGAGGCTTCCATCAGGCCGTTGGCTTTCACCAGTTTGTCACCGGTGGTCAATTCACCGAGAATGCCATACTTGGCCGGTGAGTACGCGGCCGCGCCAATCCCCACCAGCGTATACCCGAGAAACGGATTAATGCCGAAGCAAATACTCGCCGCGCCCAGCAGTTTCAGGGCGTTCGCGAACATCATCACTCTGCCTTTGGCAAAGCTATCCGCCACCTGTCCAACAAATGGCGCAAACAGGATGTAAGCGCCCACAAACACCATTTGCAGGATTGGCTGGCTCCAGTCCGGATAAAATTGTTCCTTCAGCAGCGCCAGCGTAGCGAACAGCAGTGCGTTATCGCCAAACGCCGACAGAAACTGCGCGGCGATGACGGACATCATCCCTTTGGACCAGATTGAAGTGTTAGTGTGCGCTGACTCAATCATGTTGTTTTTCCGGCTCATCGACCCAGCTTTTCAGCGTAACAAAATCCGGCTTACCGCTGCCGAGTAATGGGAGTTGCTTCAGGTGGCGAATATCACGCGGTACGGCAAGTTCAGGCACGCCATGCGCTCGCGCATACTGCTGTAGTTTTTCACGTGTGAGTTCGCTGTCGGTAGTGAACAGCACCAGCGCCTCACCTTTGCTGGCATCGCTCTTGATCGCCGTGGCGTGCATTTTGTCTGCAGATACCGCCAATGCCAGTTGCTCAACCATTTCCAGCGAGACCATCTCTCCGGCAATTTTAGCAAAACGCTTGGCGCGCCCCTGGATCTGTACAAAGCCGTTTTCATCAAAGCGGACGATGTCTCCGGTGTCATACCAGCCGCGCTCAATCTCACCCTGCGCATTTTCTGCCGTCGGCACTTCCAGCACGCCAGGTTTTTCGACGCGCAAATAGCCGCTCATAATATTCGGGCCTTTCAGTTGCAAACGCCCACCGTCCTCAATACCCGGAACAGCCAGCAGTCGGGCATCCATGCCAGGCAAGATGCGCCCTACCGTTCCTGATTTTGCCGCCATCGGCACATTGATCGACACAACCGGCGCACATTCCGTCACGCCATAGCCTTCAAGGACACGCAGGCCAAATTTCTCCTGCCATAGCTGCTTTGTGCTGTCTTGCAGTTTTTCTGCGCCTGCCACCACATAGCGCAGGCGGTGGAAATCGTACGGATGCGCGAAACGCGCATAGTTACCGAGGAACGTTGAAGTACCAAACAACACGGTGCAGTTCCGGTCGTATACCAGCTCCGGCACAATGCGGTAATGAAGCGGGCTGGGATAAAGAAACACTTCCGCACCGGTCAGTAGCGGCGTGAATAATCCCACCGTCAGGCCAAAGGAGTGGAACAGCGGCAGTGCCGACATAAAGCGGTCATCGGCGGTGAAATCGGCAATTGTTTTAATCTGCTCAACGTTCGCCAGAATACTCTTGTGGCTGTGGACCACGCCTTTCGGATGGCCTTCCGAACCAGACGTAAAGAGGATCACCGCAGCCTCTTCCGGCTGCTGTTTCACCTGCGCCAGATGCGGTGCCAGCAGATGTGAGAAAATCCACAGCTTATCGCTCAACGTCACATCGGCTTTTAAATCTTCCAGATAAACCCAGCGTACCTGGGTGAGCTGTTCCGGTAGATGCCAGAGTTTGCCTTTATCGAGAAACTGTCGGGAAGTGAAGATCGTTTTGATTTCAGACGCAGTAATGGCGCTGGTTAACCCTTTCACGCCCGCCGTGTAGTTCATCATGGCCGGAATGCGTCGACGCGCAATGGCTCCAAAAATGACCGCCGCGCTGATCCCCGCATTTGGCAGCATCAGGCCGATTTTTTCACCTTCGGCGCTGTATTTTTCCAGAATACGGGCCACAAAGAGCGTCTTAGTCAGCAGTTTGCGGTAGCTGTCCGGCGTAAAGTTAACATCTTCAATGCAGTTTTTGCCCGAGCCAAAACGGTATTTTGCCGCCAGCAGCGACTCGTATAGCGTTTCACGCGGGCGTACCGCCATGCGAGCTTCCATCATAATTTGATGTAGCATTTCACCGGCGATTTTGCGGCGATCGCGCGCTCGCGGGGCTTCCGGCATTGGCATTTGGGTCGGCGGTAAAATGTGCAGTTGGATACGCGGGAAGAATCGCTGTTTAACCAGACCTTTCAGGCGGCTGAAGTGGGAAAGCTCTGCCCCCTCAATGCGGACAGGAACGACCGTCGCTCCCGACTTCGCGGCGACAAACCCGGCACCGTCATATATTTTCATCAACGAACCGGTGGTCGAAATGCGTCCTTCGGGAAAAATCACCACCGGACGGCCCTGCTCGACCAGACGGACCAGATGCTTAATCGACATCGGTTTGGTTGGGTCTAACGGCACAAAGTCAATCAGCGGGGTTAGCCAGCGCATATACCATTGCTGGCTGATCGAGGTGTAAACGGCGAAGACGGGACGAATCGGTAAAAATAGCGCCAGCAGGATGCCGTCTATAAATGAGACATGGTTGGGAGTGATTAGAACGCGTTCTCCCTGTAGCGCGCTGACATTGCCCGTGACGCGAACGCGGAAAAGCACGCGAAACAGATTACGAAAAAAGCCAAATAGCATCTCAACTCCCTGTGCCATTAATTATAGAAACATTAATGGTGGGAGAGTATACGAGTTGGGGAATGGGCGCGACAGGTAAACAGGTAAATACAGTCCGAAAAAAAACCTGCGCATCCGCGCAGGTCGGTGCAAGAGACAGGTACGAAGTGCGTACCGAATAATCTCACCAATCAATACCTCTGGGATCTTGATTGTGGTCGTCAGCAGCCAGATACGCCAGTACGAAAACGCAAAGGAATGAACCCAAATGCAACGAGTTGTGTAAATTATCGGTTACTGTTACAGATAGGCTGAAGGCAAAAAAAAACCTGCGCATCTGCGCAGGCTGGTGTAATTCTAGTGATCAACCCGAAAGTTGATTTCACCTATCAATACCTCTGGGATCCCAACTTTAGCAATCCGCTCAGTTCTCCCACCAGCGAACAATCGCAACAGCACATCGCAAAGTGTAAGCAAAAATTAGCATTTTCTATTTTCTGTCTTACTTCGCTCGCGCGCGCTCACATTTGCGAGGTCCTGACGGGCAATCTGCTTGAACAGCCAGCCATTTTCCGTAACACTGACGGAATGTAAGCGTTTACCCACAACAGGTACTATCATGGCGACCATAAAGGATGTAGCCCGACTAGCTGGTGTATCAGTCGCCACCGTTTCTCGAGTGATCAATGATTCCCCCAAAGCCAGCGAAGCATCGCGTCTGGCCGTAACGAGTGCAATGGAATCACTCAGCTACCACCCCAATGCGAATGCGCGTGCACTGGCGCAACAATCCACTGAAACCATCGGACTGGTCGTTGGTGATGTGTCCGATCCATTCTTTGGGGCAATGGTTAAAGCTGTCGAGCAGGTGGCCTATAACACCGGGAATTTTTTGCTGATTGGCAACGGCTACCATAATGAACAGAAGGAACGTCAGGCGATTGAACAGCTCATTCGCCACCGCTGCGCGGCCCTTGTTGTCCATGCCAAAATCATCCCGGATGCGGACTTGGCTTCATTAATGAAGCAAATCCCCGGCATGGTATTGATTAACCGAATTCTGCCGGGATTCGAACAACGCTGCGTTGCCCTCGACGACCGTTTCGGCGCGTGGCTCGCTACCCGACACCTTATTCAACAGGGCCATACGCGCATTGGCTACCTGTGTTCCAATCACAGTATTTCTGATGCGGAAGATCGTCTGCAAGGCTATTACGACGCGCTGGCGGAGAGCAATATACCGGTAAGCGATCGACTGGTGACCTTCGGCGAACCGGATGAAAGCGGCGGTGAACAGGCCATGACCGAGTTACTTGGTCGTGGCAAAAACTTCACTGCGGTAGCCTGCTACAACGACTCAATGGCGGCTGGCGCCATGGGCGTATTGAATGATAACGGCATTGATGTGCCGGGAGAAATCTCGCTGATTGGCTTTGATGATGTGCTGATTTCCCGCTATGTGCGCCCACGTCTGACCACGGTACGCTATCCCATCGTAACTATGGCAACCCAGGCCGCTGAACTCGCGCTCGCGTTGGCGGAGAAGCGACCCGCACCTGAAATTACCCACGTCTTTAACCCAACTCTGGTGCGTCGCCATTCCGTTTCGGCGCTGACAGAGCCGGGGAACTCATCGTCAAACGATTAACCAGGATTGCGTCATGACTACGATGTTGGACGTTTCACGACACGCAGGCGTCTCAAAAGCGACCGTTTCGCGCGTACTAAATGGAACGGGTCAGGTAAAAGAGAGCACGCGCCAGAAAGTGTTCAAGGCCATGCAGGCACTCGATTATCGGCCCAACTTTTTAGCGCGCTCTTTAGCGAATCGCACCAGCAACAGCATTGGCCTGGTGGTTTCCACATTTGATGGATTCTACTTTGGCCGCCTGCTGCAACAGGCCTCGCGCCAGACGGAGTCTCACGGCAAGCAGTTGATCGTCACCGATGGTCACGACACGCCGGAGCGTGAGCAGGAAGCCGTGCAAATGCTGGCCGACAGGCAGTGCGATGCCATTATTCTCTATACCCGCTATATGAGTGAAAAGGCGATTATGTCGCTGATGAACAGCATTGCGATGCCCTTGCTGGTCATCAACCGTGATGTCAGTCAGGCCCGCGATCGCGCGATTTTCTTTGAGCAGGAAGACGCGGCGTATCAGGCGGTCAATTATCTGATCTCGCAGGGGCACAGCGATATTGCTTGCATCACCGTGCCAGGCCATACGCCTACCGGTAAATCCCGCCTGATGGGGTATCGTAAGGCTCTGGAAAAAAACGGTATTCCCTGGGATCCTGATAAGGTTAAATACGGCGACTCCACGATGACGCGAGGCTATGAAGCCTGTCGAGAACTGCTGGAGGAAGGGGTGAAATTCAGCGCCCTGTTCGCCTGTAACGATGACATGGCATTAGGTGCATCAAAAGCGTTACATCAGGCCGGACTGAGGATCCCGACGGACGTCTCGCTGTTTGGTTTTGATGATGCGCCCAGCGCCAAATGGCTGGAACCGGGGTTATCTACCGTTTATCTGCCGATTGATACCATGATAACCACGGCAATCGACCAGGCTATACGTCTGGCCAACGGTGAGAGCGTGGAGCCGATCCCTCCGTTTACCGGCAAACTGGTATTACGTGACTCAGTAACGCTCGGACCGTACTTTAAGTAATATGAAAAAGAGCCGGATAGTGACGCAAGCACCTTATCCGGCCAGCTTTACTCAGATTAATTCCAGCGCTAACAGCTCATCAATGGTCTGGCGACGACGAATCAGTCGCGCCACGCCGTTATCAAACAAGACCTCCGGCAGCAGCGGGCGGCTATTGTAGTTTGACGACATTGACGCTCCGTACGCCCCGGTATCATGCAAAACCAGATAATCACCCGGCACCACCGCAGGCAACAGACGGGTTTCCACATTTCCGCCTTCCTGCTGGGTAAACACGTCGCCTGATTCGCACAGCGGTCCGGCCACCACGGTTTCCCGTTGAGGAGTTTGTTGCAGAGAACGACCATCCCCCGCCAGCGCGGAGATATGGTGATAGCTACCGTACATGGCCGGGCGCATCAGATCGTTGAAGCCCGCATCGATCAGCACAAAGTGACGGCTGCCCATCTCTTTTACGCTGCGCACCTGCGCCACTAACACACCAGCTTCCGCGACCAGGAAACGCCCTGGTTCGATCTCCAGTTTGACGGCATGACCCAGATGACGCGCAATACTATCGCGCGCGGCGTTCCACAATCCAAAATAGTGATCGGTGTCGATCGCCTCTTCACCTTCGCGATACGGGATTGATAAACCGCCGCCTGCGGAGATCGCCTCCAGATCCTGACCAAATTCCACCACCTGACGCACCATCGCGCCGCACACCTGCTCCAGATGCGCGTAGTCCACGCCAGAGCCGATATGCATATGAATACCCACCAACTTCAGCTTATAGCGCTGAATTACCTCCAGCGCCGCCGGAAGATCGCTGTACCAGATGCCGTGCTTGCTGTTCTCACCCCCGGTATTGGTTTTCTGACTGTGTCCATGCCCAAAGCCAGGGTTTACGCGGAGCCACACGCGATGGCCCGGCGAGAGCTGGCCCAGTTGTTCCAGCATATCGACCGACCCGGCATTTACCGGAATGCTCAATTCATGCACCCGGGCGAGCGTCGCTTCATCAATCATATCGGCGGTAAAGACAATCTCATCTTTGCCCGGTACAAAACCTGCCGCCAGCGCGCGTTCAATTTCGCCAAGCGAGACGGAATCGACCTTCACGCCCTGCTCGCGCATCAGACGCAAAATATGAATATTCGAACATGCCTTCTGGGCAAAACGCACCACGTCAAACTGACTCAGTTTGGCAATCTGCGCGCGAATAATCTGCGCATCATAGACCCACACCGGGCAGCCGAATTCGGCAGGCAGGCGCAACAGGTTGTCGGCGGTCAGGTCAGTGTCTGTGTTGTTGAGTGGGCGTGGCATGGTGTGCTCCGGTATTGGCTTTTTTATGATTACGCCACAGCTCAAAAAGAATAAAAAATATCGTTTTATCGTGAGTCTATGCAAAAATGATATGGATTAACTCATTCGAGGATTGCTTATGCCCGCGGTTAACCTGCGCCACATTGAAATTTTTCACGCCATCATGACCGCAGGCAATCTGACGGAAGCCGCGCGCATGCTACATACCTCGCAGCCCACCGTCAGCCGGGAACTGGCCCGATTCGAAAAAGTCCTGGGATTAACGCTGTTTGAACGCACGCGTGGCCGACTGCATCCAACCGTGCAAGGCTTACGTCTGTTTGAAGAGGTACAACGTTCGTGGTACGGCCTGGACAGAATTGTGAGCGCCGCCGAAAGCCTGCGCGAATTTCGTCAAGGTGAATTGTCGATTGTTTGCCTGCCGGTATTTTCGCAGTCCTTTTTACCGCCGCTGCTACAGCCATTTCTCGCGCGCTATCCGCAGGTCAACATTCAGATCGTGCCGCAGGAGTCACCACTGTTGGAAGAGTGGCTGTCGGCGCAGCGCCACGATCTGGGGTTAACGGAAACGCTGCATACGCCTGCCGGAACGAAACGCACCGAATTGCTGGCGCTGGATGAAGTGTGTGTACTGCCGCAGGGGCATCCGCTGACCGAGAAAGCGGTATTAACGCCGCAGGATTTTCAGGGAGAGAACTATATCAGCCTGTCGCGGACCGACAGTTACCGTCAGCTACTGGACACCCTGTTTAACGAACATCAGGTGAAGCGCCGCATGGTGATTGAAACCCACAGCGCCGCTTCAATTTGTGCAATGGTGCGGGCGGGCGTGGGGATCTCGGTGGTAAACCCACTGACCGCGCTGGATTATGCCAGCAGCGGAGTGGTTATCCGCCGCTTCAGCATTTCGGTACCCTTTACGGTCAGCCTGATCCACCCACTTCATCGCCCTGCCTCGGCACTGGTCGATGCTTTTACGGCGCATCTGCAAGCCCAACTCCCGAGGCTTATCGATCCGCTGGAGGCTATTTTGTCTCCACAGACGAAAGCATAAACGCCACCGCATCTTGCGCATGGATTGCCGCGGTGTCGAAAACCGGTAATGGACTTAGCTCGGCTGGAACCAGCAGACCAATCTCGGTACAGCCAAAGATAACCCCTTGAGCGCCCTGTTTAGCCAACTGATCAATTACGCTCAGGTAGTAGTCGCGGGAGGCGTTGCTGAACTCACCGAGGCACAGCTCGTCGAAAATAATCTGGTTTATTTTCTGACGGTCATCAGCCTCAGGAATAAGCGTGCTAATACCAAATTCAGTCTGTAGACGTCCGCGGTAAAAATCCTGCTCCATGGTGTAGCGCGTACCCAGTAGCGCCACGTTGCTCATCTGCTGTTTTTGTATGGCCCGACCCGTCGCATCGGCAATATGCAGGAACGGCACGTCACAGGCGGTTTCAATCGCCTCAGCAACTTTGTGCATGGTGTTGGTACACAGCACAATCCCCTCCGCTCCGGCTTGCTGAAGCCCTGCGGCGGCCTGCGCGAGGATCTCCCCAGCCCGCTGCCAGTCACCGCCAGACTGACAGGCTTCAATCTCGTGAAAATCTACGCTGTGCAACAGAATCTGTGCCGAGTGCAGGCCACCCAGACGCTGTTTTACCCCTTCATTAATGAGTCGATAATAAGGAATGGTGGATTCCCAGCTCATACCGCCTAACAGACCGATCGTTTTCATCATTTCCCCTGATTTGTTGTTATCTCTCCAGTGAACCAAAGATGTGATCAACTTTCCACATCTGTTGGCGTGCATTTCTTTTTTTAATTTTCTGATATAGGTTTAATGAAACATTGTTTTAATTACAGGAAGGCCGAATGTTTATTTTTCATAAAGAGACCACCCTTGAAGATCTGGGCAATGGCGTTACCCGACGCATTCTTGCTCACGACGGTAAAATGATGGCGGTTGAGGTGAACTTCGAGCAAGGCGCGATTGGTCCGATGCACAATCATCCGCATGAGCAGCTGACTTACGTTTTGTCTGGGGAGTTTGAATTTACCATCGGCGAAGAAATGCATGTCGTTAGGGCAGGCGATACCCTATATAAACAGCCCAACATTATGCATGGCTGCGTCTGTTTAAAACCGGGAACGCTACTGGATACCTTTACGCCCATGCGCGAAGATTTTCTGCCTGCGTAATTTTATCTGTTCGTAATCTGCCTGGCGGCATAATGTTGTTCCAGAGGGAATGAATATGTCGCCTCCGGTGTATTGCTACATTCACCTTATGTTTAACCGACAAACCCTGCCAAAGGGCAGGGTTTGTCAGTTCTGGAAAGCAGATTAACGCGCCAGCCAGCCGCCGTCTACCGCAACGGTATAGCCGTTGATATAGTCAGATGCGCTGGATGCCAGGAACACAATCGGCCCCATCAGGTCACTCGGCAGACCCCAACGACCCGCCGGGATACGATCGAGAATTTCTGCGCTACGCTGCTCATCAGCGCGCAGCTGTTGAGTATTGTTCGTCGCCATGTAACCCGGCGCAATTGCGTTGACGTTGATGTTATGTTTAGCCCACTCGTTCGCCATCAGGCGGGTGATGCCCATTACGCCGCTTTTAGACGCGGTGTAAGACGGCACACGGATCCCGCCCTGGAAAGAAAGCATAGAGGCGATGTTGATAATTTTGCCGCCGTTACCCTGAGCTATAAAGTGCTTCGCCGCGGCCTGAGACATAAAGAACACGCTCTTAATGTTCAGGTTCATCACGTCGTCCCAGTCTTTTTCGCTGAAGTCGATCGCATCGTCACGACGGATAAGACCTGCGTTGTTGACCAGAATATCGATATGACCGAATTCTGCCACTGCGCGCTCCAGCAACGCCGGAATGCCGTCAATTTGACGCAGGTCGGCGGTCAGACTTAAAAAACGGCGCCCCAGTGCGGTCACGCGTTCGATAGTTTCCGTCGGTTCAACGATGTTGATCCCCACGATATCGCAGCCCGCTTCAGCCAAACCCAACGCCATACCCTGACCCAGGCCAGTGTCACAACCGGTCACAACGGCGACCTTACCTTCAAGAGAGAATGCATTCAAAATCATTGTAAATCCTTAATTTTTTATAATGCCCGCCGCAGCAGGCACGGCTATCGCCCGCAACTAGCGCAGATCTTTGACCGCTACATGGTCCATATCATCAAAGACCTGGTTTTCGCCGACCATGCCCCAAATGAACGTATAAGCTTTTGTGCCAACGCCGGAGTGAATTGACCAGCTCGGCGAAATCACCGCCTGCTCGTTGTGCATCACAATATGACGCGTTTCCTGAGGCTGCCCCATCATGTGGAAGACGCAGGTATCTTCTTCCATATTGAAATAGAAATAGACTTCCATACGACGTTCATGGGTATGACACGGCATGGTGTTCCACAGGTTACCCGGCGCCAGTTCGGTCAGACCCATGCTCAACTGGCAGGTTTCCAGCACATCCGGCACAAAATATTTGTTGATGGTACGACGGTTACTGGTGAGGTCATCGCCCAGCGTTACTGGCGCAACGTCTGCTGGCGTGACTTTTTTGGTTGGATAAGTCGTGTGGGCCGGCGCGCAGTTATAGTAAAACTTCGCTGGTTTCGCCGTATCGATGCTGGCGAATACCACTTCTTTGGCCCCTTTCCCGACGTACAGCGCGTCACGATGACCAATTTCATAGCACTGGCCGTCAACGGTAATCGTGCCCGGGCCACCGATGTTAATCACACCCAGCTCACGACGCTCGAGGAAGTAGGTTACGCCCAGCTGTTTGCCGACTTCGCCACCCACAGAGACGGTTTTGGCCACTGGCATAATGCCGCCAACAATGATGCGGTCAATGTGGCTGTAGACCATGGTGTATTCATCCGCGACAAACACTTCTTCGACCAAAAACTCATTACGCAGCTCCTGAGTATCCAGGGTTTTCGCATGCGCACTATGGATGCTTTGTCTTACGTCCACATTTACCTCCAGTGATAAATTGACCGTGAATGCTTAAACGAATAGCAAAACGCTGTTCCGTTTTATCTTATGCGCTCATGATATCCCTCCCGGAATGGGTTTTCAATTACAAATAAAACAACGTTTCACTTTTTCTGCATCTTATTATCAAAAGTGTAATTGCGATCACGCTAGCGCATATAAATCGCGGGAATAATTTCAATAAAATCATTTAAAACAATTAGATAGATAAAAACAATCAAGAGTAGTTCATGAGGGGTAGGGATAAGACATTGAAAATACAGCCAGCCTCACATGTCGTTCACACACCTTTTCTAACAAAGTGCGCTGTTAATCACATGAAATGAAACGCCGTTTTGATACGTTAGCAGAGTTTAGAGTGTATGTTTCTGTAACTGGCCTTGCCCTCCTGTTGGAGGGCTTTTTTAAAGATGCACGGGAAATACAGCGGGAAAGGCGTTTAAGCAGAGAAAACTTCGGGGGTTAATCTCGCTCGATAGCGAGCGCCACGCCCTGACCACCGCCGATACATAACGTTGCCAGGCCCTTGTGCGCCCGACGCTTCACCATTTCATGCACCAGTGAAACCAGAATACGGCAGCCAGATGCGCCAATCGGATGACCAAGCGCAATGGCTCCGCCGTTCACATTCACCCGCCGTTCATCCCACTCCAGCATTTTCCCAACGGACAATGCCTGTGCGGCAAAGGCTTCGTTGGCCTCGATAAGATCAACATCAGCCAGTTGCCAGCCCACACGCTCAAGGCAACGGCGCGTCGCGTACACCGGCGCAATTCCCATGAGCGCGGGATCGACCCCGACGCTGGCAAAGGCACGGATGCGAGCCAGCACCGGCAAATTCAGCTCCTGGGCCTTGGCCTCGCTCATCATCATCACCGCAGCGGCGCCATCATTGATGGATGACGCGTTGCCCGCGGTTACTGAACCGAGCCTGTCGAAGGTCGGATCCAGGCGCGCCAGCCCTTCTGCGCTGGCATCGGTGCGCGGCTGTTCGTCGGTATCCACCACGAACGATTGCCCATTACGCTGCGTTACCACCGGCACGATTTCATCTTTAAAGCGCCCGGCGTCAATTGCCATCCGCGCCTTGTGCTGCGAATGCAGTGCGTAGGCATCCTGCAGTTCACGGCTGATGCCATATTCCCGCGCCAGATTTTCCGCGGTAACGCCCATATGGTAATCGTTGAAAGCGTCCCACAGGCCGTCATGCACCAGGCTGTCGACCAGTTGACTGTTGCCCAACTGTGCGCCGGTACGGCTATCAGTAAGGACATGCGGCGCACGGCTCATATTCTCTTGTCCGCCCGCAATCACAATGTCGGCTTCGCCGCACTGGATAGCCTGGGTCGCCAGATGCAGCGCTTTCAGACCCGAGCCGCAGACATCGTTAATGGTGATGGCGGAGACGGTATTGGGTAGCCCACCATTGATGGCGGACTGACGCGCCGGGTTTTGCCCGGCACCAGCGGTAAGCACCTGTCCGAGGATCACTTCATCCACAGCGTGAACGTCCACGCCCGAGCGCTCCAGTAACGCCCTGACTACCATGCTACCTAATTCAACGGCAGAGTGGCGCGCCAGCGTCCCCTGGAAGCAGCCGATTGGTGTCCGTAACGCCCCGACTATCACAACCTCTTTCATCACCACCTCAGCGCAAAATAACACCGCAATAGTAGATGATTGTTAAAAAGAGTTATCAAGGTTGTTTAAAAACGGTGATTTTTATCACAAAGGAAATTCGTATCATTTATTGGTCATCTGAACGCCACTCTGCTGTAAATGGTCGCGCAGCCAACTTCCCGCCACGCCAGGCGGTGATTTCTTATTCCACAGCAGATCGATAGAGATAGCCTTTGGCCAGCCGGGCAGCATCAATTGAACCAGCGGTTTTTCTGCCGCAAACTCCTCCACCAGCGCACAAGGGAGCGCGCACCAGCCGAATCCCTGCACCGCCATACTCAGCAGCAACAAATAGTTAGGCGCCGACCAGACGGGGCCGCGCGCCACGTTGGTGCCGCTCTCCAGATAGGTATTCAGCCGCAGCTCTCGCCAGGTATGTAGCTGTTCCCACTGCAGTTTTTCTTGAGTCGCCAGTGGATGCGATGCCGCAACGTATAATCCCATCCAGGTTTGCATCGGCAGACGCGTGACGCCCATGTCGGTCGGGTAATCCTCCCGCGCTTCGATCAACCCAACCTGAGCACGTCCTTTTTGCAGCAGATCGATCACGTCTTCATCTTCGCCAATCAGACATTCAAACTCGGTATGGGGAAACTTGTGGTCAAACTGCACCATCAATTCTTCCAGCACATCCGGGTGCAGCGTGTCAGACAAAACGAAGGTCAGACGCGCTTCCGTTTCACCCGACAGCGAAATTGCTGCCTCATCAAGACGTTCGCTGGCCGTCAAAATTGCCTGCACATAGCCCAGCACCCGCTTACCTTCTTCGGTTAGCGTCGGCTGACGTGATGAGCGGTCAAACAGCGCAAAACCGAGATCGGCTTCCAGATGCGCAATGGCCGTGCTGATGGTGGACTGACTTTTACGCAGCCGCCGGGCCGCAGCAGAAAATGAGCCGCAGGAAACGGTCTCCACAAATGCCGTTAACGCTTCAGGAGAGTAACGCATGAACTATCTACTTTATCGATGGATACTATCTTTTAGATATCACATAAAACGATAAAATTGCCACCATTCCGTTATCCGGGCATCAAAGAAGGTTTTAGATTATGCAACACGATACAGTCCAACGCCGCTCGTTACTGGAGCGAATTTTTCATGCCGTCTGCTTTGAAGGCATTGCCACCGCGATCCTCGCACCAACCACCGCATGGTTGATGCAGCGCTCGGTGCTGGAAATGGGCGGACTGACCATTCTTCTCGCCACGACGGCGATGATCTGGAATATCATTTATAACGCCCTGTTTGACCGACTGTGGCCGTCGCACCTGGTAAAACGTACGGCTAAAGTGCGGGCATTCCACGCCTTAGGCTTCGAGAGCGGTTTTATTGTCATCGGGGTGAGCATCGTGGCGTATGTGCTGAACGTCAGCCTGCTCCAGGCATTCACGTTGGAAATAGGTTTCTTCCTGTTCTTCCTGCCATACACCATGTTCTATAACTGGGCTTATGACACTTTACGCGAGCGCGTTATGAAGCGTCGCCAGCAGCGCGTTACTGCCTGATAATTCAAACAATAGCCGGAATCTTCTCGGTTCCGGCTTTTGATCCATTCACTCGCCCGCTTGTTGACACCTCCCCCAGCCCCTGCCATTTGTGGTAAATTGCGCTTCTTTTTGTTTATTTTATAGTTGATACGTTCAAATAATGTCGAAATTTTGGTCAAAAGAAGAGACTCTCTGGAGCTTCGCACTATATGGGACTGCCGTCGGCGCAGGAACCCTCTTCCTCCCCATACAGCTGGGTTCTGCAGGCGCAGTGGTACTGTTTATCACCGCACTCGTCGCCTGGCCTTTAACCTACTGGCCGCACAAGGCGCTGTGCCAGTTTATCCTGTCCTCAA
>NZ_JAHLRC010000035.1:0-40131 GCF_018919545.1 Citrobacter sp. S46_ASV_140 | reverse complement strand
CATAACCCAGAGCTGAAAGAAATCTTCAACATGAGTAACCAGCGTAATGGCGATCAGCGAGAAGCGCTGTTTAACGCTATTGCCGCGTATGCCAGCAATATCGAGAACCTGGCGGCGCTGTTGCCTGCCGTTGAGAAAATCGCGCAGAAGCATACCAGCTTCCAGATTAAACCGGAGCAGTACAACATCGTAGGTGGCCATTTGCTGGCAACGCTGGACGAAATGTTCAGCCCAGGCCAGGAAGTTCTGGATGCATGGGGCAAAGCATACGGCGTGCTGGCGAACGTTTTCATCAACCGTGAAGCGCAGATCTACAGTGAAAATGCCAATAAAAATGGCGGCTGGGAAGGTACCCGTCCTTTCCACATCGTGGCAAAAACCCCACGCAGTGCGCTTATCACCAGCTTTGAATTTGAACCTGTCGACGGTGGCGCAGTGGCTGAATATCATCCGGGGCAATACCTGGGCGTCTGGCTGAAGCCGGAAGGTTTCCCGCATCAGGAAATTCGTCAGTACTCACTGACCCGTAAACCCGATGGCAAAGGCTACCGTATTGCTGTGAAGCGTGAAGACGGTGGTCAGGTTTCCACCTGGCTGCACAACCATGCGAATGTGGGCGACGTCGTTCACTTAGCTGCACCTGCGGGCGATTTCTTTATGGACGTTGCGACCGATACCCCAGTGTCTCTGATTTCAGCAGGCGTGGGTCAAACCCCGATGCTGGCGATGCTGGATACGCTGGCAAAAGCGAATCATACGGCGCAGGTTAACTGGTTCCACGCGGCAGAAAATGGCGATGTACATGCCTTTGCCGATGAAGTGAATGAACTGGGCAAAACGCTGCCACGCTTTAGCGCACACACCTGGTATCGTGAGCCAACCGAAGCCGATCGCGCGAAAGGTGCGTTTGATAGCGTTGGTCTGATGGATTTGAACAGACTGGAAGGCGCAATCAGCGATCCGGCGATGCAGTTTTATCTGTGCGGTCCGGTTGGCTTTATGCAGTTTGCCGCGAAGCAGCTGATCGGTCTGGGCGTGAAAAACGAGAACATTCATTACGAATGCTTCGGCCCGCATAAAGTCTTGTAATTACTCATGCCTGATGGCGCTGCGCCATCAGGCAAGCACGGCGCGGCTTAGATTGCCGCGTCGTCTTCTTCACCGGTGCGAATACGAATCACGCGTGCCACGTCGAAGACAAAAATCTTACCGTCACCGATTTTACCGGTCTGGGCAGTACGAATAATGGTGTCGACGCAGGTATCGACGATGTCGTCGGTGACCACAATTTCAATTTTTACCTTCGGCAGAAAATCCACCATATATTCCGCACCACGGTACAGCTCAGTATGGCCTTTCTGACGGCCAAACCCTTTCACTTCTGTTACAGTCATACCGGTAATGCCGACTTCAGCCAGCGCTTCGCGGACGTCGTCCAGCTTGAAGGGTTTAATAATCGCATCAATCTTTTTCATGCTATTCCTTGAAAAGGTCGCCTGTCTTTTGATCGAATAAAACTAACATAATCCGCAGATTTATTCTTTGAAATCGTTTGCATCCAGCTCATGGCGAGAGAGCAACTTGTAGAATTCGGTGCGGTTGCGCCCCGCCATTCGCGCCGCATGGGTCACATTGCCCTTGGTAATTTGCAACAGCTTACGCAGGTAGTTGAGTTCAAACTGGTTACGCGCTTCAACAAAGGTCGGCAGCGCGGTGTTCTCCCCTTCCAGCGCCTGCTCCACCAGCGCGTCGCTGATCACCGGCGAAGAGGTCAACGCCACGCACTGCTCAATCACGTTAACCAACTGACGCACGTTACCAGGCCAACTGGCGGTCATTAACCGTTTCATGGCATCGGTCGAAAAGGCGCGCACGAACGGTTTGTGTCGTTCAGCAGACTGGCGCAGCAGATGGTTTGCCAGCAGCGGAATATCTTCCGTACGCTCGGCCAGCGCCGGGATCTTCAGGCTCACCACGTTGAGGCGATAGTACAAATCTTCGCGAAATTCCCCCCGAGCCATCGCTTTGGGTAAATCACGGTGGGTCGCGGAAACGATCCGCACATCAATATCGATATCGCGGTTACTGCCCAGCGGCCTGACTTTTCGCTCCTGCAATACACGTAGCAATTTAACCTGCAACGGCGCGGGCATATCGCCAATCTCATCGAGAAACAGCGTCCCGCCTTCCGCGGCCTGAAACAGCCCTTCACGATTGCTCACCGCACCGGTAAAAGCGCCGCGCGCATGACCAAACAGCTCAGACTCCAGCAGTTGTTCCGGCAATGCGCCACAGTTAATGGCAATAAAAGGCTTGTGGCTGCGCGGGCTGGCGTTGTGAATGGCCTGGGCAAAAACTTCTTTCCCGGTTCCGCTTTGGCCGTTGATCAATACGCTTACGTCCGATTGCGCCACCATGCGCGCCTGTTCCAGCAGGCGCAGCATCAGTGGGCTGCGGGTGACGATGGACTCACGCCAGCTGTCATCAGCGGCAGGCGCAGACTGTTCCAACGCCCCGTCGATCGCATGGTATAAAGCGTCTTTATCCACCGGCTTAGTGAGAAAGCTGAACACCCCTTGCTGAGTCGCCGCAACGGCGTCGGGGATGGAACCGTGAGCGGTGAGGATAATAACCGGCATTCCCGGCTGCACTTTCTGGATTTCAGTAAACAGCTGCATGCCGTCCATTTCATCCATGCGCAGATCGCTAATAACCAGATCCACTTTTTCACGGTTAAGCACCCGTAGCCCTTCCTGCCCGCTTTCTGCGGTTACGACGCTGTAGCCTTCGCTGGTCAGGCGCATTCCAAGTAATTTCAACAGGCCGGGATCGTCATCCACCAGCAGCAGATGCGCGGGCTTACGGCTTATCATGGCGTGACCTCATCGGCAGACGACGCTGCGCCTTCCTCGTTATCAGGTGGGGTGAGTTTATCGTTCCCGTGCGGCGCATCAGGGTTGTAACTACCGGCAGGTTTGCGCGTGGAAAGCTGGCGTTCGATATCGGTCAGATTCTCCAGCTTGCGGGTCGTGAGATCGAGCTGAGACTGCAAGTGTTGTTGCTGCTGACGTAACGTATCAAGATCGCTGTCTGATGCCTGCTGAAGCTTGCTGTAGCGCATACGCTCTTCGGCCAGTTGCAACTGCAACGTCTGACTGCTGCGCCAGACCTGATACAGCGGGCGTACCTGTGGCGGAATTTGCGGGCTTAATGCGTCGAGGCGCGTAACCGTCTCCCGCCTTTCAGGCGGCGTAATGTTGGCGTTATCAAGCAGGATCCCGCGCCTGAAAGCCCCCTGCCAGGTATCAGGCATCATCGTGCTGGCTTCACTACGCGCCTGTACCGGCATCAGGCGATTGGCGCAATCCATCGCCCGCAGCCAGTACAGCGGATTGGTCTCTGTGGGCTGACCAGACAGCGACCAGATATCGCTACAGTCGGTAGCAAGGTAGTCCGCCAGTTGATGAGGCGGAATTTTCTCCTGCGAGGGGTCGCCGATAATATGATTCACCGCGTTCGGGACGCAGCCTACCAGCGCCAGACACGGCAGGCTTGCTAGGATGACGCGACGGAAAAAATGTCGTTTAAGCATTCGGACAACAACGTATGGCATACTCACCAGACTTAGGTTTATTTTAGTGATTTTTCGCTGCAGATAGCGGCAGTTCTATGCGAAAACAAACGTTTTTCGCATGCTCATCAACCAGATACAGTTTGCCCCGCATACGGCGGATGCAATCTCTGGCAATGCTCAGCCCCAACCCGCTTCCTTTTACCGCCCCTTTTCGCTGATGGCTACCCTGGAAAAAAGGCTCGAAGATCATGGTCTGTTCTGCTTCTGGAATCGGTGTGCCGGTATTCATTACATCAATGTATACCATTGAGCCATGCAAACTGCTGCGGATCCAAATGTTACCGGATTCAGCGCCATAGTGCACCGCATTGGAATAAAGATTGTCCAGCACGCTCATCAATAGCATCGGTTCTGCCAGGCAGGCGTTCACCGCAAGCGCAACATCAGTATGTATCATTTTGGCGCGAGCGGGCAGGCTATGTGCAGAAACAACACTTTCCACCAGCGGCGCGATTTCCACTCGTTCAAGCTCAACCTCGTCATCCGCCAGCTTGCGGTTGTAATCGAGCAGTTGCTCAATCAGTTTTTGCAGGTTGCGGCTACTGTCATCGAGAATACCGACCACCTCTTTTTGCTCTGGCGTTAACGGCCCAACGACCTGATCGGCTAACAGCTCGGTACCTTCGCGCATGCTCGCCAGAGGCGTTTTCAGCTCATGAGACAGGTGGCGTAAAAACTGATGTCGTTGTGACTCCAGCCAGGAGAGACGTTCGCTCAGCCAGATAATGCGCTGCCCCACGGAGCGCAGCTCCCGGGGTCCCGTAAATAATACGCTATCGCCCAGCGAGCGCCCTTCCCCCAGACGATTGATCATTTTTTCTATGCCCTTCACCGGACCGATTATCATGCGGGTAAACAGCAACACCATCGCCAGGCTGACAAGAAACAGCACCAGCGCCTGCCAGCCAAAGAACTGCCCACGTTCGGCTATTTCCTGCTGTAGCTGCTGCCCACGAGAAAAGACGACCGTGCGCGTCGCTTGTACCATTTCAGTATTGGCACTGGCGAAAGCGTCCAGCCGCGCCGCCGCCACGCTGTCAGGACCGCTGTTAGTGCACTGTAACTGCGCGAGATCGTTGAGGTCCTGACGCAGTGCCTGATAAAGCTTGGTATCCGGCAACACGCCCGCATGCGCATCCAGCATGTCGCTGTAGCGTTTACGTTGGCTCTGGTAAACCTTAGCCAGCGTTGGGTCATCAAGCACACAGTATTGCCGGTAGCTACGCTCCATCTCCAGCGCGGCATTGGTCATCGCTTCACTGCGTCTGGCGTCAATCAGCGTGGTTTGGTTCGTCAGCGCCGCCTGCGCGCTCAGGGCATTCAGACTTTGCCACGCCTGCCAGGCCAAAACTAACAACGGCAGCAGGATAAGCAAAAATGCCAACGTAACCAATTGACGTAAAGATCGGGGGAAAACAGACCAGCGCTTCAAGGCGTTACTCTCAATGGACAGGAATAGGTTGATGCTAACTGAGGGGAACGTCAGATACAACAAAGCCGGGATTAACCCGGCTTTGTTGTGGAATAAGGCGGTGCCTAACTCGACGTTTCGCCCGAAGGTTGATATGAGCGATGCTAATATCAGATGTTGGACGGCAGGCACCTTGTTGTGCGTCATTCGAAGTTTATGTAGCACGTCCCGAAGGGGCTGACATAAGAAGGTGAATGAGCCACTGGGCTATATTATGCAGCATCTGTGCCAATATTCAAAACACTTTATTAACACAATGATAAATATGGAAAATGTTCTTATTCATATGAAAAATGATTTTGGCTATTTTTCACCCTTACTGTCGCCAATCAGCAACACCCACAGCACTTAAAAACAAAGTCATTGTAAATCATGCAATTAAGTGTCTCTTTTTGGCGACAACGTAACCCCACCTATGTCGGTATTTCCCGACACTTAAACGCATTGTCGGATAAAGGCATACATGCGTTATCTGACATACAAAATGACAGACAAAAAAAGCCCCTCACGCAGAGGGGCTTAAAGGTTATCGAGCTGATTACCCGAGCTGTTTACGCGCGTTGCGGAAGATACGCATCCACGGGCTGTCCTCGCCCCAGTTTTCCGGGTGCCAGGAGTTGCTCACGGTACGGAATACGCGTTCCGGGTGCGGCATCATAATGGTGACGCGACCATTTTCAGTAGTAACGGCAGTAATTCCGTTCGGCGAACCATTCGGGTTAGCCGGGTAGGTCTCGGTCACCTTACCGAAGTTATCAACGTAGCGCAGCGCCACCAGCCCCTTACTCTCCAGCGCGGCCAGATGCGCGCCGTCACGCACTTCCACACGGCCTTCACCGTGAGAAACGGCAATCGGCATCATCGAACCAACCATATCGGCAAGCAGTAAAGACGGGCTTTGCGTCACTTCGACCAGGCTGAAGCGGGCTTCAAAACGATCGGAGTGGTTACGCACAAAGCGTGGCCACAGCTCGCTTCCCGGGATCAGTTCACGCAGGTTAGACATCATCTGGCAACCGTTACACACCCCGAGCGCCAGCGTTTGCGGGCGATGGAAGAAGGTTTCGAACTCATCACGGACGCGGTTGTTGAACAGAATCGACTTCGCCCAGCCTTCCCCTGCGCCGAGCACATCGCCGTAAGAGAAACCGCCACAAGCGACCAGCGCCTGGAAGTTACCCAGACCGATGCGTCCGCCCAGCAGGTCGCTCATATGCACATCAATGGCGTCAAAGCCCGCACGGTGGAAGGCAGCCGCCATTTCGACGTGGGAGTTCACGCCCTGCTCGCGCAGCACGGCCACTTTTGGACGCGCGCCGGTAGCGATGTACGGGGCGGCAACATCTTCGTTGATATCAAACGACAGTTTAACGTTGAGGCCAGGATCGGCATCGTTGGTTTTAGCGTCGTGTTCCTGATCGGCACACTCCGGGTTGTCGCGCAGACGCTGCATCTGCCAGGTGGTTTCCGCCCACCACATGCGCAGCGTGGTGCGGCTTTCGCTGAACACCGGCTGGCCGTTGGCGCTCAGGGTGAAACGGTCACCCGTTACCGCCTGGCCGAGATAGTGCACGCAATCTGCCAGGCCATGTTGTGCCAGCAACACCTCAACCGCTTCACGGTCAGCAGCGCGAACCTGGATCACTGCGCCCAGCTCTTCATTAAACAGCGCCGCCAGACGATCGTCACCCAGAGAGTGGATATCAGCGTCAATACCGCAGTGACCGGTGAAGGCCATTTCCGCCAGCGTAACCAGCAGTCCGCCGTCGGAACGGTCATGGTAGGCCAGCAGCTTACGCTGCGCGACCAGCGCCTGAATGGCGTCGTAGAAGCCTTTCAGTTGCTCAACGTTACGCACGTCGGCAGGCTTGTCGCCCAGTTGACGATAAACCTGTGCCAGCGCCGTCGCGCCCAGCGCGTTGTGACCCAGACCGAGATCAATCAGCAGCAGGGCGTTGTCTTCAGTAGAGAGCTGCGGGGTTATCGTGTGGCGCACGTCTTCCACGCGGGCAAAGGCGGTGATCACCAGCGACAGCGGCGAAGTCATTTCACGCTGCTCATTACCTTCCTGCCAGCGGGTTTTCATCGACATAGAGTCTTTACCCACCGGAATAGTCAGGCCAAGCGCCGGACATAATTCTTCCCCAACGGCTTTTACCGCTTCGTACAGCCCGGCATCTTCACCGGGGTGACCCGCAGCAGCCATCCAGTTAGCCGACAGTTTAATGCGTTTGATATCGCCAATCTGCGTTGCCGCAATGTTAGTCAGCGCTTCACCTACCGCCAGACGCGCAGAGGCCGAGAAATCCAGTAGCGCAACTGGCGCACGCTCACCGATAGACATCGCTTCACCGTAGTAGCTATCCAGGCTTGCTGTGGTGACCGCGCAGTTGGCTACCGGGATCTGCCACGGACCAACCATCTGGTCACGCGCCACCATGCCGGTAACGGTACGGTCGCCGATCGTCACGAGGAACGTTTTCTCAGCGACAGTCGGCAGATGCAGCACGCGGTTAACCGCATCTGCAATCGAGATTTCGCCACGATTCAGGGCGTCGCCTTTGGCTTTCAGCGTCTGCACATCGCGGGTCATTTTCGGGGTTTTACCCAGCAGCACATCCAGCGGCATGTCGATCGGCTGGTTATCGAAGTGGCTGTCGCTTAGTGTGAGATGCTGTTCTTCGGTGGCCTCACCGATCACCGCATACGGCGCGCGCTCGCGCTTACACAGTTCGTCAAACAGCGGTAGCTGGTCAGCTGCAACCGCCAGCACATAGCGCTCCTGGGATTCGTTACACCAGATTTCCAGCGGGCTCATACCCGGCTCGTCGCTAAGAATATCGCGCAGCTGGAACTTACCGCCGCGACCGCCATCGCTTACCAACTCCGGCATGGCGTTAGACAGACCGCCCGCGCCAACGTCATGGATAAACAGGATCGGGTTCGCATCGCCCATCTGCCAGCAGCGGTCGATAACTTCCTGGCAACGACGTTCCATTTCCGGGTTGTCGCGCTGTACCGAAGCGAAATCAAGATCGGCATCAGACTGGCCGGAAGCCATAGAGGAGGCCGCCCCGCCGCCAAGCCCGATGTTCATCGCCGGGCCGCCGAGGACGATCAGTTTGGCGCCAACGACGATCTCACCTTTTTGCACGTGATCGGCACGGATGTTACCGATCCCGCCCGCCAGCATGATCGGTTTATGGTAACCGCGTAGCTCTTCGCCGTTGTGGCTGTTGACCTTTTCTTCGTAGGTTCGGAAGTAGCCGGTCAGCGCCGGACGACCGAATTCGTTGTTAAACGCCGCGCCGCCCAACGGACCTTCGGTCATGATATCGAGCGCGGTAACAATACGGTCCGGCTTACCAAAGTTTTCTTCCCACGGCTGTTCAAAGCCAGGAATACGCAGGTTGGAAACGGAGAAGCCCACCAGCCCGGCTTTCGGTTTTGCACCACGACCGGTTGCACCCTCGTCGCGGATTTCGCCGCCGGAGCCGGTAGCCGCGCCCGGCCACGGAGAGATAGCCGTCGGGTGGTTGTGGGTTTCAACCTTCATCAGGATGTGGGCTGGCTCCTGATGGAAATCGTAGCGGCCGGTTTTGTGGTCGGCAAAGTAGCGGCCCACTTCAGAACCTTCCATGACCGCGGCGTTGTCTTTATAGGCAGACAGCACGTGGTCCGGCGTGGTTTCGAAAGTGTTTTTAATCATCTTGAACAGCGACTTGGGCTGCTGTTTACCGTCGATAACCCAGTCGGCGTTAAAAATTTTGTGGCGGCAGTGCTCGGAGTTAGCCTGCGCAAACATGTACAGTTCAATGTCGTTCGGGTTGCGTCCCAGTTTGGTAAACGCATCCTGCAGATAGTCGATTTCGTCTTCCGCCAGTGCCAGACCGAGACGCAGGTTAGCGTCGATCAGCGCCTGGCGTCCCTCACCCAGCAGATCAACACTGGAGACCGGCGCAGGCTGGTGATGGACAAACAGTTTTTCGGCATCGTTCAGCGCAGAGAAAACCGTTTCCATCATGCGGTCGTGCAGTTCGTCGGCAACCATCTGCCACTGCTCAGCGGTCAGCGTAGAGGCTTCTACATACCAGGCAATGCCACGTTCCAGACGGCTAATCTGTTGCAGGCCGCAGTTGTGGGCAATATCAGTCGCTTTAGAAGACCACGGGGAGATGGTGCCAGGGCGAGGCGTAACCAGCAGCAGTTTGCCTTCAGGGGCATGGCTGTGAAGAGCAGGACCATATTTCAGCAGGCGTACAAGCTGGGCGTGCTCATCCTCATTCAACGGTGCATTCAGATCGGCAAAATGGACGTACTCGGCGTAAATATTGTGGACCTGGAGGTTGGCAGCCTGAAAACGTGCCAGCAGTTTGTTAATACGGAATGCAGACAGTGCAGGTGAACCACGCAGAATTTCCATCATAAGTCTCTCGTCTTCTAAGCTTTCGGTGTGCCCAAGTGGGGGAAACGGGCGTCATTATAAAGAATCTACCGCGCCGACGAAACCGTTTGCGTCGAAATAAAATCACGACCTTCTCTTATCATCAAATGCGGTCTGGTTTCTGAATAAGTTGCCAACTGACGCAAGTTTAAGCAAAATGCCGCTCATTAATGACGACTTCACTTCTTAATCATCACCACAGCAGGCAGAGACAACGTACGGTTCAGAGAATTAACTAATTGAAAAAATTAAAGATTAATTATCTGTTCATCGGCATATTAACGCTGTTGTTGGCAGCGGCCCTCTGGCCATCTATTCCCTGGTTCGGTAAAGCCGAAAATCGTATCGCCGCCATTCAGTCGCGGGGAGAACTGCGCGTCAGTACCCTCGACTCGCCGTTAACTTACGCGACCCTCAACGGTAAGAAATTCGGCCTGGATTATGAACTGACTCAGGCGTTCGCCAACTATCTGGGCGTGAAGTTAAAAGTCACCGTGCGCCAGAACATCAGCCAGCTTTTTGACGACCTGGATAACGGCCATGCCGATCTGTTAGCCGCAGGCCTGGTATATAACAGCGAGCGGGTGAAAAATTACCAGCCAGGTCCGACATACTATTCGGTTTCACAACAGTTGGTGTATCGGGTTGGGCAATACCGCCCGCGCACTCTTGCCACCGTGAACGAAAATCAACTGACCATCGCCCCGGGGCACGTGGTGGTTAACGATCTCCAGTTACTTAAAGAGAATAAATTTCCCGATCTGAGCTGGAAGGTGGATGACAAAAAGGGCACTACTGAACTGCTTGATGATGTTATCGCCGGGAAGCTGGATTACACCATTGCCGATTCCGTCGCCATCAGCTTATACCAACGCGTACATCCTGAACTGGCCGTAGCGCTGGACGTATCTGACGAACAGCCGGTGACCTGGTTTAGTCGCCTGGACGATGACAACACGCTGTCTGCCGCCCTGTTGGATTTTTTTAACACCATGAATGAAGACGGCTCTCTGGCGCGACTAGAAGAAAAGTATCTCGGACATGGCGATGATTTTGACTATGTTGATACCCGCACCTTTTTACGCGCCGTAGACAGCGTATTGCCGGACCTTAAGCCGCTGTTTGAGAAATATGCGCAGGAGATAGACTGGCGACTGCTCGCCGCAATCTCTTATCAAGAGTCACACTGGGACGCGCAGGCCACTTCCCCGACCGGCGTACGCGGGTTGATGATGCTGACCAAAAATACCGCTCAAAGTCTCGGACTGACTGACCGTACCGATGCCGAACAAAGCATCAGCGGCGGCGCACGGTATTTGCAGGATATGATGAGTAAAGTGCCCGATACCGTCCCCGAAGGGGAACGCATCTGGTTTGCGCTCGCAGCCTACAACATGGGTTATGCGCACATGCTGGATGCACGGGCGCTGACCGTGAAAACCAAAGGCAATCCGAACAGCTGGTCCGACGTAAAACAGCGTCTGCCACTGCTCAGCCAAAAGCCGTATTACAACAAGCTGACCTATGGTTATGCGCGAGGCCACGAAGCCTACGCTTATGTAGAAAATATCCGTAAGTACCAGATTAGCCTGGTGGGGTATCTGCAGGAGAAAGAAAAACGGGCGCTTGAAACGCAGCAACTGGCGCAGGATTACCCGGCGGTGACGCCGGCAGAGCTAATAGGTAAAGATGAATTGCCGCTTTCGTCGTTTTTGTCTCAGACGTCGTCAAATTACCTGTCGCACTCCCCTTCCCTGCTGTTTTCACCGCAGAAAAAAGAGGACAAGTAGCCTCGTAGGCCTGATAAGCGCAGCGTCATCAGGCAATCAGACCGGCATTTACAAATTGGCGTTTTTTTTCAGCGCTTTGATTTCCTGACGACGCATGCGGAAGAAATCACTGAGCAACGTGGCGCATTCATCCCGTAGCACCCCTTCGGTCACCTCCACCCGATGATTCATTCCAGGGTGATGCAATACATCCATTAATGACCCGGCTGCCCCCGTTTTCGCATCGCGCGCGCCAAAAACGATCCGGCCGATACGGCTGTGCACCATCGCGCCTGCGCACATCACACACGGCTCCAGAGTGACATACAGCGTGGTATCCAACAGACGGTAGTTTTGCAGCACCAGGCCGCCCTGACGCAGCGCCATAATTTCAGCGTGGGCAGTCGGATCATGGTGACCAATCGGACGGTTCCAGCCTTCGCCAATCACGCGGTTGTTATGTACCAATACCGCGCCCACCGGGACTTCACGCTCATCCCAGGCGCGCTTAGCCAGCGTTAAAGCATGACGCATCCAGTATTCGTGGCTAAATTCAACTTCAGACAAAGGGGGTAACTCCAGTAATCAAAGCGGGCGCATTATACACAGACGCTATCGTTTACTCTATTCGAGTTGTTGCAGCTCTCCGCGCGGCGTGACGCGCCAGCGATGCTGGCAAAAAGAGAGCAGAGGATTGTCCTGATTACTGTCGCTGTAGCCACTGTAAAGCTGAAGCGGCGCACCAATGTGGCGTTCCAGTTGCGTCACTTTCTCATGGCCCAGACAGCGCAGAGGCAGCACCCACCCGCCGAATCCCCGCGCCATTTTACTGGCGATCAGATTGACTCGCGGTAGCCACGGCGTGTCGAAGTACACCTGCTCGACCAGCGACTGCGGGGAGCCAGTGATAAGCCAGATTTCGGCGTCAGAGCTTAACAGGTAGGTTGTCAGGCGCTGCTGCACGAGCGGAAAGGCCGTCACGTTACTGCGAAACCAGCGCACAAAGTCAGCCTGATGCCCTTTCAGACGCGCCTCGCTACGACCAAAAGTGCATCCCCACAACAGCAGGCTCATTGGCCAGCGGGCGGCGCGCCCTTGTATCAGCAGCGCCAGCGCAATCACCGGTAGCAGAGGCAGCACAAGCAACGCGTTCAGCGGCTGGCGACGCAGCAGATAACGTATAAAGCTACCGAACATATCCTGCTGGTGTAACGTGCCATCCAAATCAAAAAAAACAACGCGGCGCTGGTGATTGGTCAAACCTTATTCCTCTGGATCGTTGAACCCCAATAGCCAGGTAAACAGGAACCCGGCGATAACTGCTACCAGATAGCCTAACAGATAGAACATCACTTTTCCGGCAACAATCGTCAGTGCCAGCGGCAAACCGGAGATGCCAAAGGTGATAACCGTCGCCACCTTCCAGTAGCTAATCAGCGCCCCGCCTACCGCTCCGCCAAGACAGGCACCGATAAACGGTTTACCCAACGGCAGCGTGACGCCAAAAATAAGCGGCTCGCCAATGCCCAGCAGCCCGACCGGCAGCGCTCCTTTGATCACTTTCTTTAGCCGCGCATTGCGGGTTTTCATCAACACCGCTATCGCAGCCCCTACTTGTCCAACGCCTGCCATCGCCAGGATAGGAAAGAGCGCGTTATAACCGTGTGCCTGTACCAGCTCAACGTGGATGGGCACCAACCCTTGATGAAGTCCGGTGAGCACCAATGGCAGGAAAGTTCCCGCCAGTATGGCACCAACCAGGAAACCGCCGCGGTCGATAGCCCAGGATGCGCCGTGAGCGATAGATTCAGAAATCCAGCCTCCAAGCGGTTGTAGCGCCACAATCGCGATGGCCCCGGTAATGATGGTGGTCAGCAGCGGGTTAAGGATAAGCTCCAGCGATTCCGGCAACAGCTCGCGGAATTTGCGCTCGATCCAACACATCAGCGCAACCACCAGCAGCACTGCGATCACCCCGCCGCGCCCCGGCTGCAACGCTTCGCCAAACAGGGTAATCTGCGCCAGCTGCGGACTGGAGAGGATCCCCGCCATCACCCCGCCCATCGCCAGAGAGCCGCCGAAGACTTTGGCGGTATTCACCCCAACCAGAATATTCATGATGGCAAACACGGCGCTGCCAAATATGCCCATCAGCCCCAGCATATTCGGATAATGGGTCGCAAAATCCCCCACGATATCCGGTCGCTTAAGGATGTTAATAATGCCGGTAATCAAACCGGAGGCGATAAACGCCGGAATAAGAGGGATAAAGACGTTCGCCAGCTTGCGCAGCGCATCGCTCATTGGCGCTTTGTACTTCGCTTTGGCCTCTGATTTGGTGCGCTCGATATTATTCACATCTGCACACTCGCCGCCACCGGCAATCAGGGAGCGCATGGCATCCACCACCTTGGCAGCTTTACCGGGGCCGACGATTATCTGATGCTGCGCGCCCTGCTTCACGTAACCGCTAACACCGGGCAGTTGCCTGAGACGGGGAATATCAATCTGACCGTCATCCTGAACTTCCACCCTGACACGAGTCATACAGTTTTCCAGGCGCAGAATATTTTGCTCTCCGCCTACGCCCAGCAGAATGTCGCTGGCCAGCACCGCCGTATTATCCATATACACCTCTTAGTGTTCTAACGCCGCGCGTAAAAAACCCTGGTGAGCGGCAAGCTTTTCACGGGCGGCAGCGGCATCCAGGCCGGTGAGCGCCATTAAAATCGCTGGCTTAACGTCAAAATCAGTCTGCTTTAACAGCGCTTGCGCCTGTTCACGCGCAATGCCGGTGGCTTCAACCACCATACGGCACGCCCGATCGACCAGTTTGACGTTGGTTGCCTGCATATCCACCATCAGGTTCTGGTACACCTTGCCAAATTTCACCATCGCACCGGTGGAGATCATATTGAGCACCAGTTTTTGCGCGGTGCCGGATTTCAGTCGTGTTGACCCGGTCAACGCCTCCGGTCCCACCACCGGGGAGATCGCAATATCCGCTTCATGCGCGACAGGAGAATCCGGATTGCAGGAAATAGCCGCCGTCGTACAACCCACCGAACGCGCATATTTCAGCCCGCCAATCACATACGGCGTGCGACCTGAAGCCGCCAGACCAACCACCAGATCCTGTGCGGTAAGGTTGAGTGCGCGCAGATCGTCCTCGCCTAACTGCGGGTTATCTTCCGCGCCTTCTACCGCCTTGAGCAGCGCGCCCGGCCCCCCGGCAATCAGCCCAACCACCAGACCATGCGGTACACCGAAGGTCGGTGGGCACTCAGACGCGTCCAGCACGCCAAGACGTCCGCTGGTACCTGCGCCCATGTAAATAATGCGTCCACCGGCTTTTAACGCGTTAGCTGCCGCATCGACCGCGCACGCAACTTGAGGCAGAGTTGCTTTTACTGCTTCCGCTACCAGCGTATCCTGTTGATTAAATCGATGAACCAACTCCAACGTTGAGAGCGCATCCAGATCCATGGTCTGTGGATTGCGGGTTTCTGAAACTAATGCACCGAGATTCATTTTTTGTTCCTTAGGAATTTTTAATTCATAATAATCTGTCATAATGGAATATTATATTCATCCAGGCGAGTGAAATTTTGTTTTGCAATCGCCATCACGTTTTCGCCAGGAGACAGCATGAACTGTTTAATTCGCATTCGTCAGCGTTACCCGGACCTCGCGCAAAGCGATAAAAAACTTGCGGATTATCTTCTTGCTCAGCCGGATACCGCGCGTCATCTCAGCTCACAGCAGCTGGCCTTTGAAGCAGGCGTCAGCCAGTCCAGCGTGGTGAAGTTCGCGCAAAAGATGGGCTTTAAAGGGTTTCCGGCGCTGAAACTGGCGATTAGCGAAGCGTTGGCCAGCAATCCCAACCCTCATTCCATTCCGGTGCATAATCAGATTCGCGGTGACGATCCCATGCGTATGGTGGGCGAAAAGCTGATTAAAGAGAACGTGGCGGCGATGCATGCGACGCTGGATGTCAACAGCGAAGAGAAACTGATGGAGAGCGTCACGATGCTGCGCTCAGCCCGGCGCATTATCCTGACCGGGATTGGCGCATCGGGTCTGGTAGCGCAGAATTTTGCCTGGAAACTGCTAAAGATTGGGTTTAACGCGGTGGTTGAACGCGATATGCACGCCCTGCTGGCGGCGGTGCAGGCGCTTTCACCCAACGATCTGCTGCTGGCCATTTCGTATACCGGAGAACGCCGCGAACTCAACCTGGCTGCGGATGAAACGTTGCGCGCCGGAGCCAAAATTCTCGCCATCACCGGATTTACCCCTAACGCCCTGCAACAGCGCGCAACTCATTGTCTGTACACGATTGCTGAAGAACAGGCCACGCGCAGCGCAGCGATTTCCTCTACCCATGCGCAAATGATGCTCACTGATTTACTGTTTATGGCGCTGGTGCAGCAAGATCTGGAGCATGCCCCGGAACGCATTCGCCACAGCGAAGCACTGGTAAAAAAACTGGTCTGAGCAAAGAATGCGCGTATAATGCCCGCCCGATTTGTGATGTTTTGAGAGTTTCCTGATGGCCCTGTTAATCACTAAAAAGTGTATCAATTGCGATATGTGCGAGCCCGAATGCCCGAATGAGGCGATTTCGATGGGTGACAGCATTTACGAGATTAACAGCGACAAGTGTACTGAATGCGTAGGCCATTACGACACGCCAACCTGCCAGAAGGTGTGCCCGATCCCCAATACTATTTTGAAAGATCCGGCACATGTCGAAACGGAAGAGCAGCTGTGGGATAAGTTTGTACTGATGCACCACGCCGATAAGCTGTAACGTTGCCTGATGACGCGATGCTTATCAGGTCGACAAAACGTTAGCTCTCGATAATCACCGTGGCGCAGGCGTAGTGACGCTCATCGGCCAGCGTCACATGCATATGTGCGACGCCGAGTTTTTCCGCCAGTTTTAACGCCTCCCCCCATAACCGCAGACGCGGCTTACCGAGTTCGTCGTTAAAGACTTCAAACTGATTAAACGCCAGACCGTTGCGAATACCGGTACCAAAGGCTTTTGCTGCCGCCTCTTTGACCGCAAAACGCTTCGCCAGAAAGCGCACCGGTTGCTGATGCGTCTCCCAGATTGCCCATTCGTTGTCGCTGAGCACGCGTCTTGCCAGACGGTCGCCGGAACGGGAGATCACCGCTTCGATGCGGGCAATCTCCACGATATCCGTACCTAATCCCAGAATCGCCATTAGCCACGCGCTTCCAGCATCAGGCGCTTCATTTCGACTACTGCATCTTTCAGACCGCTCATCACCGCGCGGCCGATAATGGCATGGCCAATGTTCAACTCGTGCATTTCCGGGATCCGGGCGATGGCTTTAACGTTGTGGTACGTCAGGCCGTGCCCCGCATTCACCTTCAGACCAAGGCTGGCGGCAAAGGTCGCCGCTTTGGCGATACGCGCCAGTTCGCTGGCCTGTTCAGCGTCGGTTTTCGCATCGGCGTAACAGCCGGTGTGAATTTCGATGTAAGGCGCGCCGACTTCAGCAGCAGCCTTAATCTGTTCGTCATCAGCATCGATAAACAGCGAAACCAGAATGCCTGCGTCCGCCAGGCGTTTGCAGGCATCACGCATCTTGTCACGCTGACCGGCGACGTCCAGGCCACCTTCAGTCGTCACTTCCTGACGTTTTTCCGGCACCAGGCAGCAAAAATGCGGCTTAGTCTCAACGGCAATCGCCAGCATCTCTTCGGTTACCGCCATTTCCAGATTCATACGCGTATCCAGCGTCTGGCGCAAAATGCGCACGTCGCGATCGGTAATATGGCGACGGTCTTCACGCAGGTGCACGGTAATGCCGTCTGCGCCCGCCTGCTCAACGATAAACGCCGCCTGAACCGGGTCAGGGTATGCGGTGCCGCGTGCATTACGTAAAGTGGCAATGTGGTCAATGTTGACGCCTAACAGTAATTCGGCCATGGCAATCCATCCTCGTTAATCATTTTTTGTTTTTACTGCGCGTTTTGGCATAAATTGCCGGAACAGTTCCCGGCTTTTTAACGGCTTACCACCAAGATACGGCTTTAACGCCATGCGGGTAAAGCGTTTCGCGGCGCGAAGCGTATCAGCATCCGGAAATTCCCGCGATTCGAGTGCTTTCAGATGGCGTCCGGTAAAGGTGGCGTTATCAATCACTACGCTTGCGATAAACCCTTTTTCTTCCCGGTAACGATAGGTCATGGTGTCGTCCACCGGCTCGCCACTACCCGCACAGTGGGTAAAATCGACGCCGTACCCCAGATGTCCAAGTAAGGCCAGCTCAAAGCGACGCAGCGCAGGCTCTGGCGAACCCGTCGCGCCAGCCAGCGCCTGAATACAGTTCAGGTAGTCGAAAAAGAGTTCAGAAAAGCGGGTCTCATACTCAAGTACGCGAGAGATAAGCTCGTTGATATACAAGCCGCTGTACAGTGTGATACCGCTAAGGGGGAGAGCCAGAGAAACGGCTTCGGCACTGCGTAAGGTTTTGACCTCACCACGTCCACCAAAGCGAAGCAACAACGGAGTAAAAGGCTGGAGCGCGCCTTTGAGATTAGAACGTTTGGATCGCGCGCCTTTAGCCACCAGGCGCACACGACCCGATTCTTCCGTGAAGACGTCCAGCACGAGACTGGTTTCGCTCCACGGGCGGCTATGCAGGACAAAAGCGCGTTGCCATCCTTCCATCATACCCGCCGTCTTTCAAGCTGCAGGTGTGTTGGCTGCGCCCACTCACCCCAGTCACTCACTTGAGTAAGCTCCCGAGGATCTGCGGTCTTGCCGCCTTCCTGCACCTCGAAAGCCATAACCTATGAAAAATTAGACGTCGTCGCCGTAACCGAGGCTACGCAGCGCGCGCTCGTCATCGGCCCAGCCGGATTTCACTTTCACCCACAGCTCGAGGTGAACGGGCGCTTCGAACATCTCCTGCATGTCTTTACGCGCTTCGATGCCGATGGTTTTAATTTTGGCCCCTTTGTTGCCAATAACCATCTTCTTCTGCCCTTCACGTTCAACGAGGATCAGACCGTTAATATCGTAACCACCGCGTTCGTTAGAGATAAAGCGCTCAATCTCCACGGTAACGGAGTACGGCAGTTCAGCCCCCAGAAAACGCATCAGCTTTTCACGGATGATTTCAGACGCCATAAAGCGCTGAGAACGGTCGGTGATGTAATCTTCCGGGAAGTGATGAATGGCTTCCGGCAGGTGCTTACGCACGATGCCCGCAACGGTATCAACATTCAGGCCGGTTTCGGCAGAAATCGGGACGATATCAAGGAAGTTCATCTGGCTTGCCAGGAACTGCAGGTGCGGCAGTAAATCGGCTTTTTCCTGAACGTTGTCAACTTTGTTCACAGCCAGAATAACCGGGGCTTTACCGTCGCGCAGCTTGTTGAGCACCATTTCGTCGTCCGGCGTCCAGCGGGTGCCTTCCACAACGAAAATAACCAGTTCAACATCACCAATCGAGCTGCTTGCCGCTTTGTTCATCAGGCGGTTGATCGCCCGTTTTTCTTCCATATGCAGGCCCGGGGTATCAACATAAATCGCCTGATACGCACCTTCGGTATGGATGCCAACAATACGGTGACGTGTTGTCTGAGCCTTACGTGAGGTTATGGAAATCTTCTGCCCAAGCAGATTATTCAACAGGGTGGATTTGCCGACGTTCGGGCGACCGACGATGGCAATAAATCCGCAGTAAGTTTTCTCTTCGCTCATTCCAGCTCCAGTTTTTTCAACGCCTGTTCGGCGGCAGCCTGCTCAGCCTTACGACGGCTCGAACCTGTGCCAACCACCGGTTCACTCAGGCCGCTGACCTGGCAGTGGATAGTAAATTCTTGATCGTGTGCTTCACCACGAACCTGCACCACCAGATAGGACGGTAGCGGCAGGTGGCGACCCTGCAAATATTCCTGCAGGCGCGTTTTCGGATCTTTTTGTTTATCGCCTGGGCTAATTTCATCCAGACGAGTCTGATACCAGTTCAGGATCAGTTGTTCAACGGTTTGAATATCGCTGTCGAGGAAGACGCCGCCGATCAAAGCTTCAACGGTATCTGCCAGGATCGATTCACGACGGAAACCGCCGCTTTTCAGCTCGCCTGGCCCCAAACGTAAACATTCACCGAGGTCAAACTCACGGGCTAATTCAGCCAGCGTATTGCCGCGAACCAGCGTCGCGCGCATGCGACTCATATCACCTTCATCCACTCGCGGAAAACGGTGATACAGCGCATTAGCGATAACAAAGCTCAGAATAGAGTCGCCTAAAAATTCTAAACGCTCGTTATGTTTGCTGCTGGCGCTACGGTGAGTTAATGCCTGCTGCAACAGCTCCTGATGATTAAAAGTGTAGCCCAGCTTCCGTTGAAGCCGATTAATTACGATGGGGTTCATGCGATACCAATAAATGAATGCGTCAACAATTCAGCACACGAAACAGACCTGATATACGCATTTCGCTTAGCCATCCCGCTTCGGCTGAATGCATTTATACACAAACCAACGCTGTTTCGTGTGCCGTGGCAACCTGTCGGTGCCAACCTCAAACTTCGGGGGAATATTCTATACACAACGACAAGGGATGTCGTTAGTCTGCGGGAATTTATCCGAGAAATAATTCACGTTGTCGCCATAATGACGACAACGTGAACGATTATCAGCGATTAGTGAATGCCACCAATACGGCTTAAACGCACACCGGTCGGCCATTCGCCTTCTTGCTTATCGAAACTCATCCAGATAGCGGTCGCTTTACCAACCAGATTCGCTTCCGGCACAAATCCCCAGTAACGGCTGTCCGCGCTATTGTCACGGTTATCACCCATCATGAAGTAGTGTCCCGGCGGGACGATCCAGGTTGCCAACTGCTGGCCTGGCTGACGGTAATACATCCCCACCTGATCCTGCGCAATTGGCACGGTCAGAATGCGGTGCGTTACCTCACCCAGCGTTTCTTTACGCTCGGAGAGGCGAATACCGTTATCTTTCGTTTCATTCAGCGGAACCTCAAAGAAGCCGCTGGTCGCTTCACCGCCGTTACGACGCGCAAAGGTCTGCACAAAATCACTTGGCTGAACATCAGAGTACGTTACCGGCAGCGCGTTTTCACACGCCTGACCGGAACTGCATCCAGGCTGAATAGTTACCTCTTTTGCCACCGGATCGTACGTCACTTTGTCTCCCGGTAAACCGACAGCACGTTTGATGTAGTCCAGACGCGGATCTTCCGGGTATTTAAACACCACGATATCACCGCGTTTCGGATGGCCGGTTTCGATCAGCGTTTTCTGGTAAATCGGATCTTTAATCCCGTAGGCGAATTTCTCCACCAGGATAAAGTCACCGATAAGCAGTGTCGGCATCATCGAACCAGACGGGATCTGGAACGGCTCATAAATAAATGAACGCACCACCAGCACAATAGCTAAAACCGGGAAAACGGATGCCCCGGTTTCCAGCCAGCCTGGCTTAGGGGCCACTTTTTTCAGCGTTGCTTTATCCAGTGAATCACCTGCAGCAGCTTGCGCTGCTGCCTGACGCTCCCGGCGTTTTGGCGCGAAGATGAATTTATCTACGCACCATAAAATGCCCGTCACCAGTGTGGCAATCACCAGAATCAGGGCAAACATGTTCGCCATGCCAACTCCTTAAGATTATTTGCTGTCTTTACCGACATGCAGAATGGCGAGGAAGGCTTCCTGTGGCAGTTCGACGTTACCGATCTGCTTCATGCGCTTTTTACCCTCTTTCTGTTTTTGCAGCAGCTTTTTCTTACGGCTGATATCGCCACCGTAGCATTTCGCCAGAACGTTTTTACGCAGCTGCTTAACCGTTGAACGCGCGATGATGTGCGTACCAATGGCCGCCTGGATCGCGATGTCAAACTGCTGGCGAGGGATCAGATCTTTCATCTTCTCGACCAGTTCACGACCACGGCTCTGGGAGTTGTCGCGGTGGGTAATCAGCGCCAGCGCATCGACACGTTCGTTGTTGATGAGAACATCAACGCGCACCATGTCAGACGCCTGGAAACGTTTGAAGTTATAGTCCAGCGACGCATAGCCGCGAGAAGTTGACTTCAGACGGTCGAAGAAGTCGAGTACCACTTCCGCCATCGGAATTTCATAGGTCAGCGCCACCTGGTTACCGTGGTAAACCATGTTGGTCTGTACGCCGCGCTTCTCGATACACAGCGTGATGACGTTACCGAGGTAAGCCTGCGGCAGCAGCATATGACACTCAGCAATCGGCTCACGCAGTTCGTAAATGTTGTTCAACGGCGGCAGCTTGGACGGGCTATCGACGTAGATCGTCTCTTTCGCCGTGGTTTCGACTTCGTAGACTACGGTCGGCGCGGTAGTGATCAGATCCAGATCGTATTCACGCTCCAGACGTTCCTGAATGATCTCCATGTGCAGCAGACCGAGGAAGCCACAGCGGAAGCCGAAGCCCAGCGCGGTTGAGCTTTCCGGTTCATAGAACAGGGAGGCATCGTTGAGGCTCAGCTTGCCGAGCGCGTCACGGAAGTTTTCGTAGTCGTCAGAGCTCACCGGGAACAGACCGGCGTAAACCTGCGGCTTCACTTTTTTAAAGCCTGGCAGCGGCTTGTCCGCCGGGTTACGCGCCTGCGTCAGGGTATCGCCAACCGGTGCGCCCAGGATGTCTTTAATCGCACAAACCAACCAACCCACCTCGCCGCATTTCAGCTCGGTACGGTCAACCTGTTTTGGCGTGAAGATGCCCAGACGGTCAGCGTTATAGACCTGACCGGTGCTCATCACTTTAATTTTGTCGCCTTTACGCATGGTGCCGTTTTTAATACGCACCAGAGATACGACGCCCAGGTAGTTATCGAACCAGGAGTCGATGATCAGCGCCTGTAACGGACCTTCCGGGTCGCCTTCAGGCGGCGGGATGTCGCGCACCAGACGTTCAAGAACGTCAGTGACGCCAACGCCGGTTTTCGCCGAGCAGCGAACGGCATCCGTCGCATCGATACCGACGATATCTTCGATCTCTTCCGCCACACGCTCAGGATCGGCGGCTGGCAGGTCAATTTTGTTCAGTACCGGCACCACTTCCAGATCCATTTCCATGGCGGTATAGCAGTTAGCCAGGGTCTGTGCTTCGACGCCCTGTCCGGCATCAACCACCAGCAATGCGCCTTCACAGGCGGCAAGCGAGCGGGAAACTTCATACGAGAAGTCAACGTGGCCCGGGGTGTCGATAAAGTTAAGCTGATAGGTTTCACCATCAGATGCTTTGAAATCGAGCGTCACGCTCTGCGCTTTGATAGTAATACCGCGCTCACGCTCAAGATCCATCGAGTCGAGAACCTGCGCTTCCATTTCACGGTCAGACAGGCCACCGCAGATCTGGATAATACGGTCAGACAGCGTCGATTTACCGTGGTCGATGTGAGCTATGATTGAAAAGTTACGTATGTTCTTCATATAGTGTAATTATTGTGCCTTACGCCCGCCTGAGCAGGCTCTGAGAAGTCGCTGATCTGAGCTTAACGTCTGTTTAAGTGAAACGCCGCATTCTACACTACAACGCTGAGGCGAGGAAATGTTCATAGAGCAAGGATAGCGGGAACTGGAAACAACTTTGCAAAGTCGGTGAAACTTTTGCCGGATGGCGACACAAGCGCCATCAGGCAAAGCTATCACTGTTGGGTTTCGACGCGAATGAGATCGGGTGGAAGAGCAACGTTCAGAATGACCGGCTGCCAGGCTTCGCGCTCAGCAAGCTTACGAGAGTATCCACGGGCAATCAGGAATCCGCCCACGCCCCCCAGCACGGCTCCGCTTAATGCCGCAAGGTCGGAACCAAACAGCACCTGGAATAGCGCCGCGAAGAGAAAGAGCCCCGCCAACGGAGACATGTAGACCAACATCGCTGAACCCAGCAAGCTACCCTCGGCAATACCCAGTTCAACTTTTTGACCGGGCGCTAAGGGTTCGTCGCTGGGCACCACGATGGTATGCGTGGTCTGCGGCCCAAGTTTGTTCAGCACGCGGCTCCCGCATCCGGCCCGGGAAGCACAGCTGCTACATGATGCTTTAACATCACAGCTGACCGTCGCCAGACCATTTTGCCAGGAGACGACTGTCGCCCACTCTTTAATCATTGTGCAGCCCTGAACTTAATATTGTCCGCGATACGCTTCGCCGTTTGCGGTGGAAGCTCGCCCACAATCGTAATTTCCGCGTTATCACGCACGCTGGTACTAACCGTTCTACGCCCGGTTCGCAACAGCTGATCGGCGCTGTTTTGCATCGCACGGTTTACGTTCACGGAGAAACTGAACAGGCCATCAGAATATAGGCGCGATTCGATCGGCATGTTATCCATCGTCGGCAGCGGACGTCGACTGCTGGAAACTTCGCTGAAGCCTTGCGGCAACCACGACGGGCTCCAGTTGAAGTTGGTTTTCTCGCCCGCAGGAACTGACAGCAACGGCGGTAGATTGGCTTTCGCCAGCGCCTGCATGCTATCGCTAACGCCGTTGTTTACGGTAAAGGCGATAACACGGAACTGTTCCAGCGTCTCACCATCACGGTCGAGAAGATCGACGCGCATCGGCAGCTTAGTCTCCGTGTCCATCCAGACGATATAGCTGTAACGCGTACCGTCACGGGCGACTACGCGGATCACTTCACAGAGCCGATCGGCAATGCGGGTGCGACCTACTGAGATAAAGTCATAGTAGGGAGCAAGACGTTTGAAGTCGGTGTAAATCAGAGAGGGCAGAGAGTCAACGATATAGTCGCCGTTCAGCGTGAACGGTTCGAGACCAGGCTCAAAATAGCTGATTTCATTGCCACGCTGCACCACTTCCCGGCGCGGTCCATCCATTTGCAACAGTTGCGCTAGCGGACGGTTATCCAGGCGGGCATGGCGATAACGTAGGGATTCAACACCCTGCTTATTGATGCTGACAAATGACAGCTCATAGGTTAGCGACTGGCTGGCCAGATTCATCTGCTGCAACAACGCCCCGGACGCAGGATTGGCCGAGGCGTTTACAGAGAAAAACAGGCTACCAGCCACAAGTGACATGGCAAACCAAAGTTGC
The DNA here is from genome assembly GCF_018919545.1 of Citrobacter sp. S46_ASV_140. Lineage (NCBI taxonomy): Bacteria > Pseudomonadati > Pseudomonadota > Gammaproteobacteria > Enterobacterales > Enterobacteriaceae > Citrobacter > Citrobacter sp. S46_ASV_140. Next base: position 15,702 of record NZ_JAHLRC010000035.1, on the reverse strand, counting down.
TTCATTACTGCGATTGCGTTCCTAAAGTTTGAATTCCTGGCACCTGCACAGCGGCTTGCTGTGTTTGGGCCTGCTCAAACTGAAGCTGTTCAGAGTGCAGTCGACGTTGCAGTTCGTAGTCCTGCAACATGGCATTAATACGACGACGCTGCTCCTGTACCTGCTGTTGCTGACCGCCGCTGGCCGTCGCGTCAGAGGGTACACCCAAGCTTACCGGACTGGCTTTACCCATCATCGGTAATGTATTAAATACCGGCGTTTCGGGCTGCTGGGACGTTTCAGATTGCCCATTATAGTGCTGGACGCCAACAATAACTGCAAGTGATACACACGCGGCCACACCCATTTGGGTAAGCTGCGCGGCCCACGGACGCATTTTCTTCCAGAATGGCATTTTCTGCCACTGGTGCGGTGCTGGCTGGGCCTCAGGAATCAATGGCACCGTCTGACGTACTGGCTCATCTTGGATGGCAGCCATTACGCGGGCGGAAATATCGAAATGGAGAACGTCGGCGGTATCACCTCGCATAGAATCGCGAATCAGGTGATAACTCTCCCAGGTTTTTTGCATTTCCGGGTCATGAGCCAGCTCTTTGAGTAACTCAGTATCCAGCGTTTCGCCATCCATTAAAGCGGAAAGTTTTTCTTTCTGCATGCCTAATACCTTTTCCAGTATCCCGCTATCGTCAACGCCTGATAAGCGGTTGAACTTTATTATCAATAGCTTCCCTCGCTCGGAAGATACGTGAACGCACCGTACCTACCGGACAATCCATGATAGCGGCTATCTCTTCATAGCTCAGGCCATCCAGCTCCCGCAAGGTTATTGCCATGCGTAAATCTTCCGGGAGGGACTCAATAGTCCGGAAAACTATCTGTCTCAGTTCTTCTGACAACATTAAGTTCTCAGGGTTCGAAATTTCTTTCAGCGCACCGCCACTTTCGTAATTTTCTGCTTCAATCGCATCAATATCACTGGAAGGTGGACGACGCCCCTGAGCGACCAGGTAATTCTTCGCTGTATTGACTGCAATACGATACAGCCAGGTATAAAAAGCACTATCTCCCCGGAACGAGTCCAGCGCACGATAGGCCTTGATAAATGCTTCTTGTACTACATCGGGTACATCGCCCGACGGTACATAGCGAGAAACCAGACTCGCCACCTTATGCTGATAGCGCACTACCAGTAGGTTAAAGGCTTTCTGATCTCCCTTCTGGACCCGTTCTACCAGGACCTGGTCCGTTAACTGCTCGCTCATCCGAGGTAAAGTCTCCCCAAACCAAATTTCCACGCGCCTTCGAAACGCCACTCCATCAGCTTCACTATGAGCAAGCAAATGCTTGGAGTGCTCAAGTTTCGTAAAGTTCCGTTACGCATTGTTTTTTGTTTGTCATGTTGTAGACAGGTCTTATCTCTCATTATAAGTCTACATAATCCGATCGACGCACTATCTGTTTAGAAATGCCCATTTCACCGCTTGCAGAGTAACCCAACGGCCACTTTATTTCATCACATAATCTGGTGCTAACGGCCTGCTTCACAAAATATTTTTGCTCATTTCGTCCTCGTCATGCTTTTTTTTCATGTTTAGTCACTGCAACACATTTAAAAATAAAACGTGCAGTATCGCGCAATGTGGTGCTATGGTGACCAAACACTGTTTAGTAAATTAAACAAAAATCATGAATACGACTCCTGAATTATCCTGTGACGTGCTGATCATTGGCAGCGGGGCTGCCGGACTCTCACTGGCGCTGCGCCTGGCCGAAAAACATCAGGTTATTGTCCTGAGCAAAGGTCCGGTCAGCGAAGGCTCGACATTTTATGCCCAGGGCGGTATTGCCGCGGTGTTTGATGAAACCGACAGCATCGATTCCCACGTTGAAGATACTCTGATTGCCGGGGCCGGCCTGTGCGATCGCCATGCGGTTGAATTTGTCGCCAGCAATGCCCGCACCTGCGTTCAGTGGCTTATCGATCAGGGCGTCTTATTTGATACGCAGGTTCAGCCCAACGGTGAAGAAAGCTATCACCTGACCCGTGAAGGCGGTCATAGCCATCGACGCATTCTGCACTCTGCGGATGCCACCGGTAAAGAAGTCGAAACCACCCTCGTCAGCCAGGCACAAAATCACCCCAACATACGGGTTCTTGAGCGCAGTAATGCCGTCGATCTGATTGTCTCCGATAAAATCGGTCTGCCGGGAACGCGTCGGGTTGTCGGAGCCTGGATCTGGAACCGTAATAAAGAAGCCGTAGAAACCTGCCATGCCAAGTCAGTAGTGTTGGCCACCGGCGGCGCGTCAAAGGTGTACCAATACACCACCAATCCAGATATTTCCTCGGGTGACGGGATTGCGATGGCCTGGCGTGCGGGATGCCGTGTCGCCAACCTGGAATTTAACCAGTTTCACCCGACAGCGCTGTATCATCCGCAGGCGCGCAACTTTCTGCTAACCGAGGCGCTGCGTGGCGAAGGCGCACATCTGAAGCGCCCGGACGGTTCGCGCTTTATGCCCGATTTTGACGAGCGTGGCGAACTGGCTCCCCGCGATATTGTTGCCCGCGCCATTGACCACGAAATGAAGCGCCTGGGCGCTGACTGCATGTTTCTCGACATCAGCCATAAACCGGAAGAATTTGTTCGTCAGCATTTCCCGATGATTTATGAAAAATTGCTGGGACTGGGCATCGATTTGACCAAAGAGCCGGTTCCCATCGTTCCTGCCGCGCACTATACCTGCGGCGGCGTGATGGTGGATGACTTTGGCCGTACGGATGTCGACGGGCTGTATGCGATCGGCGAAGTGAGTTACACCGGCCTGCATGGAGCCAACCGGATGGCGTCAAACTCATTACTGGAGTGCCTGGTTTACGGCTGGTCCGCGGCTGAAGATATCGACAGGCGAATGCCTTATGCTCGCAGCGTCAGCACCCTCCCGGATTGGGATGAAAGCCGGGTAGAAAACCCGGATGAACTGGTTGTGATTCAGCATAACTGGCATGAGCTGCGGCTATTTATGTGGGATTACGTCGGTATCGTGCGCACAACTAAACGTCTGGAGCGCGCCCTGCGCCGTATCACCATGTTGCAACAGGAAATCGACGAGTATTACGCTCATTTCCGCGTGTCGAACAACTTGCTGGAACTGCGCAATCTGGTGCAGGTTGCTGAGCTGATTGTCCGCTGCGCGATGATGCGTAAAGAGAGTCGGGGCCTGCACTATACGCTGGATTATCCAGAACAGCTTCCAGAGGCAGGCCCGTCCATTCTCTCGCCGCTAAGTCATCACATGAACAGATAAAACGCCTGGGTCAGCGCCGTGTAACCTTCAGAGTAACGTTGGTCTGGCCCACGGATCACCAGCCTGTCACTAAAGCACTCCCCGGCCTGCGGGGAGAATGCCAGCAGTACCCGATTCGGTAGTCGGGCCTCGGTTTCTGCTACATCCGTGCGCAATCGCAGATGCCAGCCCATGCCCAGTGCCTGCTGGGAAAAGGCGTTACCAATCTGTTCGGGCAACACCACACAAAAAAAACCTTCTTCCGTAATGCTGTCTGCCGCCAGCGTTAGCAATACTTGATGATCGAGCGTGGTGGTGTAGCGAGCCTGCTCGCGCTGCGGCGTGGCACATTCCACTCCCTGTTCATAATAGGGAGGGTTGCTGATGATCAAATCAAAGCGCACGGTCTGGCGCGGTACCCACTGCTGCACATCTTCGGTATGAACGTTCACGCGATGCATCCACGGGGATTGCGCGATGTTCTCCTGCGCCTGCTGCGCGGCATCAACATCAAGCTCCACGGCGTCAATGATGACGTTTTCATCTGTGCGCTGGGCCAGCATCAGCGCCAACAGGCCGCTCCCGGTACCAATATCCAGGATCCGCTTTACGCCAGCAACAGGGGCCCAGGCCCCCAATAAAATGCCGTCCGTTCCGACTTTCATTGCACAACGATCGTGTGCCACAAAAAACTGCTTAAAAGTAAATCCATTACGTCTAAGTACGGATGTAGACTGGGGCATGAAGAACAACCTTCCTGGAAAAAAAACGATAACATAGGATAAAAACAATACCTGAGAAGGTATATCCATACAAACAGATGAAGATTGCAGCCGTAACGTCTATAATCAGCGCCCCACTCAGAGGTAGAACATGACTGTAACGACTTTTTCCGAACTTGAACTCGATGAAAGCCTTCTGGATGCCCTCCAGGAAAAAGGTTTCACTCGCCCGACCGCCATTCAGGCTGCCGCCATTCCGCCTGCGCTCGATGGCCGTGATGTACTCGGTTCTGCGCCGACAGGCACCGGTAAAACGGCGGCATATTTGCTGCCAGCGTTGCAGCACCTGCTCGACTTCCCGCGCAAGAAATCTGGCCCGCCGCGCATTTTGATTTTGACACCGACGCGCGAACTGGCGATGCAGGTTGCCGAACACGCCCGTGAACTGGCGAAGAATACGCATCTGGATATCGCCACGATTACCGGCGGCGTGGCTTACATGAACCACATGGAAGTCTTTAGCGAAAACCAGGACATCGTGGTCGCCACTACCGGTCGTCTGCTGCAGTACATTAAAGAAGAAAACTTCGACTGCCATGCGGTTGAGACACTAATCCTCGATGAAGCAGACCGCATGTTGGACATGGGCTTTGCCCAGGACATCGAGCATATCGCTGGAGAAACCCGCTGGCGTAAGCAAACTATGCTGTTCTCCGCCACGCTGGAAGGCGATGCGATCAAAGATTTTGCTGAGCGTCTGCTGGAGGATCCGGTCGAAGTTTCGGCGGATCCGTCTACCCGCGAACGCAAGAAGATTCATCAGTTTTACTACCGTGCCGATGACATCGAGCACAAAACTGCCCTGCTGATCCATTTGTTAAAACAGCCGGAAGCGACTCGCTCGATTGTCTTCGTACGTAAACGCGAGCGTGTGCACGAGCTGGCAGGCTGGCTGCGCCAGGCGGGCATTAATAACTGCTATCTCGAAGGCGAGATGGTGCAGAACAAACGTAATGAAGCGATCAAACGCCTGACCGATGGTCGTGTGAACGTGCTGGTAGCAACCGACGTTGCCGCTCGTGGGATCGATATTCCTGACGTCAGCCATGTGTTTAACTTCGACATGCCGCGCAGTGGTGATGCCTATCTGCACCGCATTGGCCGTACCGGTCGTGCAGGCCGTAAAGGTACTGCGATCTCTTTGGTTGAAGCCCACGACCATCTGCTGCTCGGCAAAGCGAGCCGCTACATTGACGAGCCACTGAAAGCACGCGTCATCGACGAACTGCGTCCAACCACGCGCGCGCCAAGTGAGAAATCTAACGGTAAGCCATCCAAGAAAGTGCTGGCGAAGCGCGCGGAGCAAAAAGCGAAAGAGAAAGAGAAACCGCGGGTGAAAAAACGTCACCGCGACGCCAAAAATGTCGGCAAACGCCGTAAGCCAAGCGGAGCTGCTTCCCAGCAGTCCGACAAAGAGTAAACCGAATGCCGGGCCGTTTAGCCCGGCATTTTTTGTGCACAAAAAAGCGGAAGATACGTTGGCATCTTCCGCTTTCAGATTCTCTGCCAGACGGGGTTATTCCCCGTGAACCTTACAGGCTCTCAGTAAAGGTACGAGCAATAACGTCGCGCTGCTGTTCTGGCGTCAGAGAGTTGAAACGCACGGCATAACCAGAAACACGGATGGTCAGCTGCGGATATTTTTCCGGATGCTTAACCGCATCTTCCAGAGTTTCTCGGCGCAGAACGTTCACGTTCAGGTGCTGACCACCTTCCACACGGACTTCCGGCTGTACGTCTACCGGTACTTCACGGTATTCGATTTCACCCAGTTTGCTGACAGCAACGACTTCATCAGCATTGAAACCTGCTTTCGCAACGATGCAGCGTGCTTCGCCTTTTTCGCTGTCCAGCAGCCAGAAAGAGTTCAGCAGGTCGTCATTTGCAGCTTTAGTAATCTGGATACCTGTAATCATTTGATGCCTCCCCGGCAAAATTATTTGATCTCGGTTGGCCGTCATCCGGCCAATTGGTAAAACCATTGTTGCTTGAGTGTATATATACCCCTCACACACCCTTGAATCTTTGATTTAAATCAATAAAAACCACACATGAAAAGTGGTGATAGGTGGATTTTATTGTTTTACATCAACTTACGCCACATGCGCAGCTAAACTTTTTACATAAATTTTCAACTATCTTTAAGGGGTAGACCCTTGAGAAACGTACAGAATTTTGCGACGCCGAAAGAAGCAGTTAAGCTAGGGGGATCGAAAATTCGCAGGAGAGCGAGATGGCCACCGAATTAACCTGGCACGATGTGCTGGCAGAAGAGAAACAGCAGCCTTATTTTGTTAACACGCTGCATACTGTGGCGGGCGAGCGTCAGTCAGGTATGACAATTTATCCGCCACAAAAAGATGTATTCAACGCTTTTCGCTTTACCGAACTTGGCGACGTGAAAGTCGTCATCCTGGGGCAGGATCCATACCACGGTCCGGGCCAGGCACACGGTCTCGCGTTTTCTGTCCGCCCCGGTATTGCCACCCCGCCCTCGTTGCTGAACATGTACAAAGAGCTGGAAGCAACGATTCCTGGCTTCACACGCCCAACGCACGGATATCTGGAAAGCTGGGCACGCCAGGGTGTGCTGTTACTCAACACCGTGCTTACCGTCCGTGCCGGGCAGGCACATTCGCACGCCAGTCTGGGATGGGAAACATTTACCGATAAAGTCATCAGCCTGATTAACCAACATCGGGAAGGCGTGGTATTCCTGCTCTGGGGTTCACACGCACAAAAGAAAGGTGCGATTATTGATGCGCAGCGTCACCATGTATTGAAAGCGCCGCACCCATCACCGCTCTCTGCGCATCGCGGTTTCTTTGGCTGCAATCACTTTGTACTGGCTAATGAGTGGCTGGAACAACGAGGTGAAAAGCCGATTGACTGGACGCCGGTATTACCCGCAGAAAGCGAGTAAAAAAATGCCAGCGAATCGCTGGCATTTTTATTATCAGGCTTTGTTCTGACGCCACCACTCCGCGAGCAGCACGCCGGTCGCGACAGAAACGTTGAGCGTTTCTACGTTGCCCGTACCGTCAATCGCCACGCACAGGTCGTCGGCTGAGCATGCTGCTTCTGGCAGAGCCTCACGCTCACGCCCTAATACCAGCACCATTTTTTCCGGCAACGTGGTAGTAAACAGCGGCTTGCCTTTCACGCTTGAGGTCATCACTACCGTGTAACCCCCATTACGGAAGTCGTCCAGCACATCGACAATACTGTCACCGGTGATCGGCTGAACGTGCTCAGCTCCGCCTTCAGCGGTGCGGATAGCCGCACCTGATTCCAACAGCGCCGCATCCTGTACCACCACGCCTTTCACACCGAAGTGCGCGCAGCTACGCATCATGCCGCCCAGGTTGTGCGGGTTAGCAATGTCTTCCAGGGCCAGCACGCAATCCTGCGCCCCGGCCTGACCAACCCACTGCTTAACAGTGGTACCGTTACGTTTTTTGATCAGGAAACAGACGCCGCCATGGTGTTCAGTGCCGGAGGCTTTCGCCAGCTCGGCTTCGTCAACCACGTGGTAGGCTTTGCGGTTCGCCGCCATCCAGCGTAATGCTTCTTTAAAGCGCGGGGTTACGCTCTGAACAAACCAGGCGCGAACAATAGCGTCCGGACGACTCTGGAACAGAGCCTGACAGGCATTCTCACCGTAAACGCGGGTTTCTTCCGCGCGCTGACGACGTAATACTTCAGGATCGATAAAGCTTTTGCCGCTGATACCACCGTGATCGGCTTTGTCTGCTGCATCATCATTCGGTGCGCGGGACACGGTACGCCATGGTGAATCTTCACGTCCACGGTCGCGTTCTACATCGCGGCCACGACCACGTTCACGACCACGTTCGCTGTTCGGACCCTTTCTGTCATCACGGGCAGGGCGACGACCGCCTTCGGCTCGGGAAGTACCGGGGCGACCGCCGCCTTTACCAGTACGTGGATTTTGGGTGCGTTTGTCCGAGTCATCGTCACTGCGGACGTACATCACTTTGACCTTGCCGTTTTTATTCTTCAGTTCGTCGCTCATGTTTTTCTCCACCTGCTCTGCGCGAAGCGCGAAGATTACCCGATGTGCACGTCGTTAGCCATTATTTCATTTAAAAGCTAAGGACTATTGTACTCATTGAATAAAACGCATTGTTGTTTAGAACAGACTCCCCGATAATATGTAACATAATAGAAACATACTGGCGTTACTGCCGTGAAGTCCACTCCACTCATCCAGAGGTTAGTTATGAATACCGTTTGTACCAGCTGCCAGGCTATCAACCGCATCCCCGACGATCGTGTCCAGGAAGCGGCTAAATGCGGACGCTGTGGTCACGACCTGTTTGATGGGGAGGTGATCAATGCGACCGGTGAAACACTGGATAAACTGTTAAAAGACGATCTCCCGGTGGTGGTTGATTTTTGGGCCCCCTGGTGTGGTCCATGCCGTAACTTCGCCCCGATTTTTGAAGATGTCGCGGAAGAGCGTAGCGGTAAAGTGCGTTTTGTTAAAGTGAATACAGAAGCCGAGCGAGAACTCAGCGCCCGTTTCGGTATCCGCAGCATCCCGACCATTATGATCTTCAGAAAAGGTGAAATCGTCGACATGCTTAATGGCGCCGTACCTAAAGCCCCGTTTGATAGCTGGCTTAACGAATCATTATAATCTCTACGGGGCGCATCTTGTGCCCCGTTTTCACCTCTGCGACAATAGCGTTTTTCAACGTGTTCTCCCATGACCGATAACGCTGTTCTTCAGTTACGCGCTGAGCGCCTCGCGCGCGCCACGCGCCCTTTCCTTGCCCGAGGTAATCGCATTCGCCGCTGTCAGCGCTGCCTGCTGCCGCTGAAGCTCTGCTTGTGCGCAACGCTGGTGCCGTCTGAGGCCAAAAGCCGCTTTTGTCTGGTGATGTTTGATACCGAGCCGATGAAGCCCAGCAACACGGGACGTTTGATTGCCGATATTTTGCCCGATACCACGGCGTTTCAGTGGTCACGCACCGAACCGCCACAGGCGCTGCTCGAACTGGTGAAAAATCCGGATTACCAGCCGATGGTTGTATTCCCGGCATCCTATGCGGGCGAAGAGCGTGAAGTGATTTTCGCGCCACCAGCCGGTAAACCGCCGTTGTTTATCATGCTTGATGGTACCTGGCCTGAAGCGCGTAAAATGTTCCGCAAAAGCCCGTACCTTGATAACCTGCCGGTGATCTCCGTTGATTTATCGCGACTTTCCGCTTACCACCTGCGTGGCATTCACGCCGAAGGGCAATACTGTACTGCCGAAGTGGCCATTGCGTTGTTGGATCTGGCGGGCGATACGCAAGCCGCGGAGGGGTTGAGCGAACATTTCACTCGCTTTAAAACCCGCTACCTGGCAGGAAAAACTCAACATCAGGGAAGCGTCACAGCAGACTCGCCAGAAAGCGTTTAAAATCATTCGGTCACTGGTGTCATTAAGGAAGCCGATATGAGTCAGCGTGGTCTGGAAGCACTTCTGCGACCGAAATCCATTGCGGTGATTGGGGCGTCAATGAAGCCTAATCGCGCAGGTTACCTGATGATGCGTAACCTGCTTGCCGGCGGTTTCAATGGACCTGTTTTACCAGTGACGCCAGCATGGAAAGCGGTGTTGGGCGTCCTGGCCTGGCCCAATATCAACAGCCTGCCTTTTAGCCCAGACCTTGCCGTGTTGTGCACCAATGCCAGCCGCAACCTGGCATTACTCGAAGCGCTTGGCGAGAAAGGCTGTAAAACCTGCATTATTCTTTCAGCTCCCGCATCGCAGCACCAGGAATTGTTGGCCTGCGCCGCACGCTACAACATACGTCTGCTAGGCCCCAACAGCCTGGGGCTTCTCGCGCCCTGGCAGGGGCTTAACGCCAGCTTTTCTCCCGTCCCCATCAAGCGCGGTAAGTTGGCATTTATTTCCCAGTCAGCGGCGATTTCCAACACCATTCTGGACTGGGCGCAGCAGCGCGACATGGGTTTTTCCTGGTTTATCGCGCTGGGCGACAGCCTGGATATCGACGTTGATGAACTACTGGATTACCTGGCGCGCGACAGTAAAACCAGCGCGATATTGCTATATCTCGAACATTTAAGTGATGCCCGGCGCTTTGTCTCCGCCGCCCGTAGCGCCTCGCGCAATAAACCCATTCTGGTGATTAAGAGTGGTCGCAGTCCGGCTGCACAGCGTTTACTGCATACCAGTGCAGGGATGGACCCTGCGTGGGACGCGGCTATCCAGCGCGCCGGTTTATTACGCGTACAAGACACTCACGAGCTCTTCTCTGCGGTAGAAACCCTAAGCCACATGCGTCCGCTGCGCGGCGACAGGCTGATGATCATCAGCAATGGGGCCGCGCCTGCCGCACTGGCATTAGATGAGCTGTGGTCAAAAAATGGCAAGTTGGCGACACTGAGTGAAGATACCTGCCAGAAATTACGCGATGCGTTACCTGAACATATTGATATCGCCAACCCGCTGGATCTGCGTGACGACGCCAGCAGCGAACACTACGTTAAGACGCTGGATATCTTGCTCGCCAGCCAGGATTTCGACGCACTGATGGTGATTCACTCACCCAGCGCAGCCGCCCCGGGAACAGAAAGCGCACAAGCGTTAATCGAAGCGGTAAAACGTCATCCCCGCGGTAAGTTCGTCTCGTTGCTGACCAACTGGTGCGGAGAGTTTTCCTCCCAGGAAGCCCGTAGACTGTTTAGCGAAGCCGGATTACCTACCTACCGCACGCCAGAAGGCACCATCACCGCGTTTATGCATATGGTGGAGTACCGGCGTAACCAGAAGCAACTGCGGGAAACCCCTGCGCTGCCCGACTACCTGACCACCAACACCGCCGAGGCGCATAATCTGTTACAGCAGGCGATTGCTGAAGGAGCAACGTCGCTGGATACCCATGAAGTGCAGCCGATTTTACAAGCCTATGGCTTACACACACTGCCGACGTGGATCGCCAGCGACAGCGCTGAAGCCGTACACATCGCGGAGCAAATCGGTTACCCGGTGGCGCTAAAGCTGCGTTCTCCTGATATCCCGCATAAATCAGAAGTTCAGGGGGTAATGCTCTACCTGCGGACGGCAACAGAGGTGCAGCAGGCAGCCAATGCGATTTTTGATCGGGTAAAAATGGCCTGGCCGCAGGCGCGCATTCACGGTTTATTAGTACAAAGTATGGCGAATCGCGCTGGCGCTCAGGAGCTGCGCGTCGTCGTTGAACATGACCCGGTATTTGGCCCGTTGATTATGCTTGGTGAAGGCGGAGTTGAGTGGCGACCAGAAGAACAAGCCGTGGTGGCGTTGCCGCCATTGAACATGAATCTGGCGCGTTATCTGGTGATCCAGGGGATCAAAAATAAAAAGATCCGCGCTCGCAGCGCATTACGCCCATTGGATATCGCCGGGTTAAGTCAGCTTCTGGTGCAGGTCTCCAATCTGATCGTCGATTGTCCGGAAATTCAGCGTCTGGATATTCATCCGCTGTTGGCCTCCGCCGGTGAATTTACCGCGCTGGATGTCACGCTGGACATTGCCCCTTTCACGGGCAATAACGAAAGCAGGCTGGCTATACGTCCCTACCCCCATCAGCTTGAAGAATGGGTGGAGTTGAAGAACGGCGAGCGTTGCTTGTTCCGCCCTATTTTGCCCGAGGATGAACCTCATCTGCAGCAGTTCATTTCTCAGGTAACAAAAGAAGATCTTTATTATCGCTATTTCAGTGAGATCAACGAATTTACCCACGAAGATTTAGCCAATATGACGCAGATCGACTACGATCGGGAAATGGCCTTTGTTGCGGTACGCTGTAAAAACAATCAGCAAGAGATCCTCGGCGTAACGCGAGCAATCTCGGATCCTGATAACATTGACGCCGAGTTCGCCGTACTGGTTCGTTCAGATCTCAAAGGGCTTGGACTGGGTCGCCGGTTGATGGAAAAATTAATTGCATATACCCGAGATCACGGACTTAGACGTTTGAATGGTATTACGATGCCAAACAATCGTGGGATGGTCGCCCTGGCCCGGAAACTCGGGTTCGCTGTTGACGTCCAACTCGAAGAGGGAATTGTTGGGCTAACGCTTAATCTGGCCCAATTTGAGGAATCGTGAGTAAGGTACTGGAAATGTTGACCACATTAATAGGTACTGGTGGTATCATTACCCGCTTATGTCGTCTGCATAGCACAGAGGACCCTTCAATGAACAGAGAAGAAATGCACTGTGATGTTGTCAAAATTTAAGCGTAATAAACATCAACAACACCTTGCCCAACTACCCAAGATTTCTCAGTCAGTTGATGATGTAGATTTCTTTTATGCTCCCGCTAATTTCAGGGAGACTCTGCTGGAAAAAATAGCCAGCGCGACGCGACGGATCTGCATTATTGCGCTGTACCTGGAACAGGATGACGGTGGTAAAGGCATACTCGACGCGCTCTATGCGGCAAAACGGCAGCGTCCTGAACTGGATGTCCGGGTGCTTGTCGACTGGCACCGAGCCCAGCGCGGACGTATTGGTGCTGCAGCATCGAATACCAACGCTGACTGGTATTGCCGAATGGCACAAGAAAACCCAGGTATTGATATTCCTGTCTACGGTGTTCCGATTAACACCCGAGAAGCGCTTGGCGTCCTGCATTTTAAAGGCTTTATCATCGATGACAGCGTCCTGTATAGCGGGGCCAGCCTGAATGATGTTTATCTGCATCAGCATGATAAATATCGCTATGACCGTTATCAGTTGATTCGCAATGCTCAAATGGCCGATATCATGTTCGATTGGGTCACGCAGAACCTGATGAACGGTCGCGGCGTTAATCGCCTTGATGATATTAATCGCCCTAAAAGCCCGGAAATTAAAAACGACATCCGCCTGTACCGTCAGGAACTGCGCGATGCGTCATTCCATTTTCAGGGTGATGCGGATAATGAACAGCTTTCGGTAACGCCTCTGGTAGGCCTTGGAAAATCCAGTCTGTTAAATAAGACCATTTTCCACCTTATGCCCTGCGCGGAGCACAAGCTCACAATCTGTACCCCTTATTTCAACCTGCCCGCTATACTGGTGCGCAATATCATTCAGCTGCTGCGTGAAGGCAAAAAGGTCGAGATCATTGTCGGTGATAAAACCGCCAACGACTTTTTCATTCCAGAAGATGAGCCATTTAAAATCATCGGCGCGCTGCCCTACCTGTATGAAATTAACCTGCGCCGTTTCCTGAGCAGACTGCAATATTACGTGAATACCGACCAACTGGTCGTGCGCTTATGGAAAGATGATGACAACACCTATCATCTGAAAGGCATGTGGGTTGATGATAAATGGATGCTGCTCACCGGCAACAACCTTAACCCTCGCGCCTGGCGTCTGGATCTGGAAAACGCCATCCTTATCCACGATCCGAAGCAAGAGCTGACTCCCCAGCGCGATAAAGAGCTGGAGCTTATTCGCACGCATACTACCGTCGTTAAGCACTATCGCGACCTGCAAAGCATTGCCGACTATCCAGTCAAAGTGCGTAAGCTCATCCGTCGACTACGCCGTATCCGTATCGACAGATTAATTAGCCGTATTCTGTAACCAAGACCCCGTCCAGTGACGGGGTTTTTCCTATGGAGGCAACGGTGCGCTTGTTTATTCTTTTCAGTATTCTGGCCATTTCTGGTTGCAGCCACATGGCAAACGACCGCTGGAGCGGACAAGACAAGGCTCAACACTTTATCGCCTCCGCTATGCTCTCCGCAGCTGGAAACGAATATGCTCAACATCAGGGCAACAGCCGCGATCGCAGCGCGGCTATCGGCCTGATGTTCTCTGTCAGCCTGGGCGCGTCAAAAGAGTTATGGGACAGCCGTCCCGCTGGGAGCGGCTGGAGCTGGAAAGACTTCGCCTGGGATGTTGCAGGCGCGTCTACCGGCTATGCAGTCTGGCAACTGGCACATCACTAGAGGCGCAGACCTTTCCCCTTCCCATGCAGCATCAGCGATACCAAAAATGCGACTATTGCCAGTGCTGTAACGTACCAGAAGAATGTTGTTTCCATACCGACAGACTTCAGGGATAACGCAACATATTCGGCTGAGCCACCAAACAGAGCATTGGCCACCGCATAAGATAATCCAACCCCCAGAGCGCGCACCTGTGCCGGGAACATCTCGGCCTTCAGAATACCGCTGATTGACGTATAGAAACTCACAATTAGCAAGGCACACATCACCAGAGCAAACGCCATATACGGAGACGTCACGCTTTGCAACGCTGTCAGAATGGGGACGGTGAAAATCGCGGCCAACGCGCCAAAACACAGCATTGAAGTACGTCGGCCAATTTTATCTGACAAGGCACCGAACAACGGTTGCACCAGCATAAACACACACAGTGCCGCCGTCATAATCCCACTGGCTACGTTGGCATGCATACCGGCGGTATTAACCAGGTACTTCTGCATGTAGGTTGTGAACGTGTAAAAACACAGCGAGCCAGCAGCGGTAAAGCCAAGCACCATGATGAAGGCTTTGCGATTACGCCACAGACCTTTCAGAGAGCCAGCTTCTTTCAGCGCGCGAACGTCCTGTTTCGAGGTTTCATCCAACTGTCGACGCAGCCATAACGCAACAATAGCCAGTACGGCGCCCAACGCAAATGGAATACGCCAACCCCACGATCTTAGCGCTGAGTCTTCTAACGTTTGCTGTAATATGACCACAACCAGCAGTGCCAGTAACTGCCCGCCGATTAACGTCACGTACTGGAAGGAAGCATAAAAACCTTTCTTACCTTCAACGGCTACTTCACTCATATAGGTAGCGCTGGTCCCGTATTCACCACCGACAGACAGCCCCTGAAATAACCTAGCCAGCAGCAATAGAGCAGGAGCCCAGGTACCGATGGTTTCATATCCCGGAAGACAAGCGATCACCAGCGATCCCATACACATCATACAAACTGACAGCAGCATCGACTTTTTACGCCCGTGCTTATCCGCGATGCGACCAAACAGCCAGCCGCCAATCGGTCGCATCAGAAAGCCTGCAGCAAAAACTCCGGCTGTTTGTAAGAGTTGCGTGGTGGTGTTTCCTGATGGAAAAAAGATATGAGCAAAATAGAGAGAGCAGAAAGAATAGATATAGAAATCAAACCATTCGACCAGATTCCCTGATGATGCTCCGACAATCGCCCATATACGACGCCGAGTATCGCCGTCTGCCAGCGCCCCGTTCTCAGTTACACTGCTATCAGCCATTAGAATTGTACCCCTGCCAACGATTGCATTAATTTATCAATGGTGGTTGTGTCTTTTTTGGTGAAATAAATGTTATATAATTGTTATAATTTATTATGAGAGAAAGATCACGGTTTTCATTAGCAGAGAAAGGATTCAGATATGTTCGAGAAAGAGAACAATCGGTTTGAAATAGTGTGGGCTGGATAAAATGGTACGCTGCATCCGGCAGTTTTCACTCCCTGCAGACGCAAAAAAGCCCATCCGGCAGGATGGGCTTCTTCACTTATTTGATGCCTGGCAGTTTATGGCGGGCGTCCTGCCCGCCACCCTCCGGGCCGTTGCTGCGCAACGTTCAAATCCGCTCCCGGCGGATTTGTCCTCCTCAGGAG
>NZ_JAHLRC010000034.1:0-40301 GCF_018919545.1 Citrobacter sp. S46_ASV_140 | reverse complement strand
GAATCCAGGAAGCCAGCCAGTTCGATGATTTTCGCTTCCCACTCTGCTTCGCCTTCCAGCGCTTTCAGAGCAGAACCACGAACGATCGGAGTGTCGTCACCCGGGAAATCGTACTGAGACAGAAGTTCACGAACTTCCATTTCTACCAGTTCCAGCAGCTCTTCGTCATCAACCATGTCGCATTTGTTCAGGAACACGATGATGTACGGAACGCCTACCTGACGACCCAGCAGGATGTGCTCACGAGTCTGCGGCATCGGGCCGTCAGTCGCAGCAACAACCAGGATCGCGCCGTCCATCTGCGCAGCACCGGTGATCATGTTTTTAACATAGTCGGCGTGGCCCGGGCAGTCTACGTGTGCGTAGTGGCGAGTCGGGGTGTCATATTCAACGTGAGAAGTGTTGATGGTGATACCACGAGCTTTTTCTTCCGGCGCGTTATCGATCTGGTCGAATGCACGAGCAGCACCGCCGTAGGTTTTAGCCAGTACGGTAGTGATTGCAGCGGTCAGCGTTGTTTTACCATGGTCAACGTGGCCGATGGTGCCGACGTTAACGTGCGGTTTTGTACGTTCAAATTTTTCTTTAGACACGGCTATATTCCTTACTATAGTGCTCTCCCCTGGGGAGAGAGCACGGGACTTAGGTTTTAATCCTGTGGCTTATTTACCACGGGCTTCAATAACGGCCTGAGCAACGTTGTTCGGCGCATCGTCGTACTTCAGGAACTCCATGGAGTAAGAAGCACGGCCTTTGGTCAGAGAACGCAGCTGGGTTGCATATCCGAACATTTCAGACAGCGGAACTTCAGCATGGATAACAACGCCAGTGACGTTGGATTCCTGACCACGAAGCATACCACGACGGCGGCTCAAGTCACCGATTACGTCACCGGTGTTCTCTTCCGGAGTCTCTACTTCAACCTTCATGATAGGCTCAAGCAGAACTGGTTTCGCTTTCTTAAAGCCATCTTTGAAGGCGATAGAAGCGGCCAGTTTAAACGCCAGCTCAGAGGAGTCAACGTCATGGTAAGAACCGAAGTGCAGACGCACGCCCAGATCAACAACCGGGTAACCAGCCAGCGGGCCAGATTTCAGCTGTTCCTGGATGCCTTTATCAACGGCCGGGATGTATTCGCCAGGAATTACACCACCTTTGATGTCGTTGATGAACTCGTAGCCTTTCGGGTTTGAACCCGGCTCCAGCGGGTACATGTCGATAACAACATGACCGTACTGACCGCGACCACCAGACTGCTTAGCGTGTTTACCTTCGATATCGGTAACTTTCGCGCGAATCGCTTCACGGTAAGCAACCTGAGGTTTACCGACGTTCGCTTCAACGTTGAATTCACGCTTCATACGGTCAACGATGATGTCGAGGTGCAGCTCACCCATACCGGCGATAATGGTCTGGTTAGATTCTTCGTCAGTCCAAACGCGGAATGACGGGTCTTCTTTAGCCAGACGGCCCAGAGCCAGACCCATTTTTTCCTGGTCAGCTTTGGTTTTCGGTTCTACCGCGATGGAGATTACCGGCTCAGGGAATTCCATACGCTCCAGAATGATCGGGTGATCCGGGTCACACAGAGTGTCACCAGTGGTCACGTCTTTCAGACCGATAGCAGCAGCGATATCGCCCGCGCGAACTTCTTTGATCTCTTCACGTTTGTTAGCGTGCATCTGTACGATACGGCCAAAACGCTCGCGTGCAGTTTTCACTGAGTTCAGGATGGTGTCACCGGAGTTAACCACACCAGAGTACACGCGGAAGAAGGTCAGGTTACCCACGAACGGGTCGGTAGCGATTTTGAATGCCAGAGCAGCAAACGGCTCTTCATCGCTAGCATGACGCTCAGCCGGAGTATCTTTACCGTCGTCCAGAATACCGTTGATCGCAGGTACGTCGACTGGGGATGGCAGGTAATCAATTACCGCATCCAGCATCGCCTGAACACCTTTGTTCTTGAACGCAGAACCACAGGTTACCAGGATGATTTCGTTGTTCAGAACGCGCTGACGCAGAGCTTTTTTGATCTCTTCTTCAGTCAGTTCTTCACCACCCAGGTATTTCTCCATCAGCTCTTCTGAAGCTTCCGCAGCGGACTCGATCAGGTTCTGGTGCCATTCTTCAGCCAGTTCCTGCATGTCAGCCGGGATATCTTCATAAGTGAAGGTTACGCCTGCATCTTCTTCGTTCCAGTTGATGGCTTTCATTTTCACCAGGTCAACAACACCGGTGAACGCTTCTTCAGCGCCAATCGCCAACTGCAGCGGAACAGGGTTCGCGCCCAGACGGGTTTTGATCTGACCAACAACTTTCAGGAAGTTCGCACCCATACGGTCCATTTTGTTAACGAACGCAATGCGTGGAACTTTATATTTGTTTGCCTGACGCCATACGGTTTCAGACTGAGGCTGAACACCACCAACTGCGCAGTAAACCATTACTGCACCATCAAGCACACGCATGGAACGTTCTACTTCGATAGTGAAGTCAACGTGCCCCGGGGTGTCGATGATGTTTACGCGATGCGGTTCATACTGCTTAGCCATACCAGACCAGAATGCAGTAGTCGCTGCGGAGGTGATAGTAATACCACGCTCCTGCTCCTGTTCCATCCAGTCCATGGTGGCTGCGCCGTCATGAACTTCACCGATTTTATGGTTTACACCGGTGTAGAACAGAATACGTTCGGTAGTAGTGGTTTTACCGGCGTCGATGTGCGCACTGATACCGATGTTACGGTAGCGCGCGATGGGTGTTGTACGAGCCATTTGATTCCTCGTTTATCTTTTAGGCGTTCAATTTAAGTAGCCCAAAGCGGGCTGCTTACTAGAAGCGCCCGCCTGGTGACTAAAACTCCGAAGGGATTACCAACGGTAGTGTGCGAACGCCTTGTTGGCTTCTGCCATACGGTGAACGTCTTCACGTTTCTTAACTGCAGTACCTTTGTTTTCTGCAGCATCAGAAAGTTCGTTCGCCAGGCGCAGAGCCATGGATTTATCACCGCGTTTACGAGCAGCTTCAACGATCCAACGCATTGCCAGGGCATTACGGCGAACCGGACGGACTTCAACTGGAACCTGATAAGTAGAACCACCAACGCGGCGAGACTTAACTTCGACAGTCGGACGCACGTTTTCAAGGGCTACTTCAAAAGCTTCCAGGCCATCTTTACCAGAACGCTGAGCCAGGGTCTCCAGCGCGCTGTATACGATGGTTTCTGCAGTAGATTTTTTACCATCTACCATCAGGATATTTACAAATTTAGCCAGCAGCTCTGATCCGAACTTAGGATCCGGCAGAATTTTACGCTGACCAATGACGCGACGACGTGGCATGGGAATACTCCGTTGTTAATTCAGGATTGTCCAAAACTCTACGAGTTTAGTTTGACATTAATATAAAACGTTTGGCCTTACTTAACGGAGAACCATTAAGCCTTAGGACGTTTCACGCCATACTTGGAGCGTGATTGCTTACGGTCTTTAACGCCGGAGCAGTCAAGCGCACCGCGAACGGTGTGGTAACGAACACCCGGGAGGTCTTTTACACGACCGCCACGGATCAGGATCACGGAGTGCTCCTGCAGGTTGTGACCTTCACCACCGATGTAGGAAGTCACTTCAAAACCGTTAGTCAAACGCACACGGCATACTTTACGCAGTGCGGAGTTTGGTTTTTTAGGAGTGGTAGTATATACACGAGTACATACGCCACGTTTCTGCGGGCATGCTTCCAGTGCAGGCACGTTGCTCTTTGCAACTTTGCGTGCGCGTGGTTTGCGTACCAGCTGGTTAACTGTTGCCATTAAATAGCTCCTGGTTGTAGCTTTCGCTTCGTAAACACGTAATAAAACGACCTCATACAATATGAGGACGCAGAATTTTAGGTCGGTGTCGAAAAGGTGTCAAGAAATATACAACGATCCCACAATTACCAGGACATCTGGCTGGGATGCTTCACCGTAAGTCTGACGAAGTCAGTATAGCTAACCCTGACGACACTGTCTGAAATTTGACCACCTAAGCCGCGAGCTTTAATGTCTTCTTCCAGTACATAGACCTTAATGGAGGCATTTTGCAGACTTTCAAGGAAACGGCTTCCTTCTATTGCCGCGGTCACGCCATCCTGAAGCAATAAAAGTTCATCGTCTTTATCAATCAGGCGAAGAAGAGAGGAGAAATCGGTAAGCCACGCGGAACGATGTAATGTGTGCAGCATGAGTATCTCAAAACCTTAAAATGACGTCATAGTTGCCTAGCTCACGGCGTAAATCTTCCGGCTCTAACGCTGTCGCATCGACCACAAAATTAACCCCCTGCTGGAGGCCCCGCTCGCGTAATGAGGCGGCACAAAGCCAACATTGATCGATATCGTACAACCCTAACAGCTTGAAGGTTGCGATATAGTCGCGAGCCAGCACGACATCCGGCTGTTGTCCCTGGAGGATTTGAAAAACGCCATCGCCGATAAAAAATACGCCGAGGTCTTCCGTTAATGCCGATGTCGCCAGTAAGGCATCTAACCCTTCGCGGCCAGACGAACTGCCATGCGGCACGGTAGAAAAGACAAAAGCAACACGTTTCATTAAAACTGCACCACGCGATCGCAGGTCAGGGATGCCTCAGCCAGCGAACCCAGTCCGCTGAGGTTAAAACCTGATTGTAAATTAGCCCCTGCCAGTCCCAGTCGCTTCGCTTCTGTTTCATCGACGACGCCGCGACGCAGCGCCGCAGCTACGCAGATATTCAGCGTCACGCCATGCTGCTGGTTCAGCTGTTGCCAGGCCCGCACCAGATCATATTCATCACTGGCAGGTGAAGTCAGGAAGTTGGCGTTATACACACCTTCACGATAGAAAAAGACGCTGCATAGGTCATGCCCTTCTTTGAGTAACGCATGAGCAAATTGCAACGCGCTGCTCGCCTGCTGCGTGCCATAAGCTGGCCCCGTCACCATAATGGCAAAACGCATTACTTGTCTTGCCCCTGGAAATCACCGCTTTTGAACTGACGAATATAGAGGTAAACCGTATGCTTGGAGATGTTCAGCCGATCGGCGACCTGGTTAATGGCATCTTTAATATCGAAGATACCTTTCTCATACAGATTCAGGACAATCTGGCGATTCTTGGCATTGTTGGAAACATTACGATCGGCATTCACTTCTTCAATCGTGAACTCCAACGTTTGGGTAACCAGGTCTTCCACCGAAGAAGCGAAGTTAACGGCAGAACCCACTTCCGGGGTTTCCGGTGGGATAAAGGTATTCATTATCTGCGAGAATGGAACATCAAGGTTCATGTTGATGCACAGCAGACCAATCACGCGATGCTCACGGTTGCGAATGGCAATCGTCACCGACTTCATCAAGACACCGCTTTTCGCACGTGTGAAGTAACACTTCGACACGCTGCTATCCGCACCCGTCATATCATGCAGCATACGCAACGCAAGGTCAGTAATCGGCGAGCCAATTTTGCGGCCCGTGTGTTCACCGTTAGCAATGCGGATGGCCGAGCATTTCAAATCCTGCAAAGAGTGCAATACGATTTCACAATGGGAACCAATGAGCATCGCCAACCCGTCCACAACCGCTTCGTAGGATTTGAGGATATCGAAATCGGTTTGATCGAAAGGACGTTGATCCAGTAAATCTAGCTCACTGGTTTCGTTGGTTAAAAGCGACCTGGACATGAAAAAAAGCACTCCTTTTCAGGAGCCTGTCGTTATGTTGTCAGGGCAGGCTCATCACTATTATAGGGGCATCTAAAGTAATACAGCGCACAAGGCGCTTTCCAGTATTAATTATATCCTGTCGATAATAAAAAACCGCCGCCCTATGGGCGGCGGTGTCTGGTTACTTACTTTTTGCTGCTGTCCGCAGCTTTAGCTGCCGGTGCAGCATCTGGCTGCGCATCGGTTTTCGGTGCCGGTTTGATGTCTAACAGTTCAACATCAAAGACCAGCGTAGAGTTAGCCGGAATGCCCGGTACGCCGGTTTTGCCGTAAGCCAGATCCGGCGGGATAACCAGCTGGATTTTGCCGCCTTTCTTGATGTTTTTCAGGCCTTCGGTCCAGCCAGGGATAACACCGTCAAGACGGAAAGAGAGCGGCTCACCGCGGGTATAAGAGTTATCAAACTCTTTACCATCAATCAGTGTACCTTTGTAGTTGACTACCACGGTATCGCTATCTTTCGGTGCAGCGCCGGTACCTTCTTTCTCTACTTTATAGACCAGGCCAGTAGAAGAGGTTTTAACGCCCTTCTCTTTAGCAAATTTCTCGCGGTAAACTTTACCTTTGGCTTCATTGTCAGCCGCGTCTTTTTCCATTTTCGCCTGAGCGGAGCTCTTCACGCGTGCTTCAAACGCCTGCAGAGTTTGTTCGATTTCCTGGTCAGACAGTTTGCTCTTGTCTGCAAACGCATCCTGAACGCCAGCGATCAGCTGATCTTTATCCAGTTTGATGCCCAGTTTTTCCTGCTCTTTCAGAGAGTTTTCCATATAACGACCCAGGGACGCGCCCAGCGCGTAAGCGGCTTTTTGGTCGTCATTCTTGAATGCTGCTTTGCTGTCAGCAGTAGCGGCTGGTTTCGCAGCGTCAGCAGCGAAGGTGATCGGGGCATGCAGAGCAACAGCCATTGTGGTCGCCAGCAGCGTTACTTTAAACAGTGATTTCATCCATATCTCCAGGGCCGGGGCATCTCACCCCAAGGTTAGCTAACATAAAAATGTACTATAAAGCGTTGCAGAACAAATCAACATACGGGCACGCCCTATTATCACCACTTTTCAGACTCTTTTTGTTTAAATTAGTTTCGTGACCGAAGATTGAGTGCTGTGCAAACAGGCAAAGTTAAGTAGAATTCGCCGCAGTCCGCGATCTGCCGGAGAAAAAAGAAAGAGGTGAATCATGCAGGATACAACAATGGAAACTCGCCTGGCTGAACTGGAAAGTCGCCTGGCATTTCAGGAGATAACCATTGAAGAGCTCAACGTGACGGTGACCGCGCATGAACTGGAAATGGCAAAACTCCGCGACCATCTGCGTTTATTGACGGAGAAGCTCAAGGCAACGCAGCCGTCCCACATCGCGTCGCAGTCTGAAGAGACCCCGCCGCCACATTATTGAAACATAAAAAAAGCGGGATATTCCCGCTTTTTTTATGCCGTATAACGATTAGTGGCAACCGCAGCCGCCGCCGTTACCTTTACCGCCACCGCCGCAGCAGCCTTCGCCACCGTGCTCGTGACCATGGTCGTGACCGTGACCACCGCAGCAACCGTCATGACCGTGGTCATGATCGTGGTCGTGACCGTGCGCACCGTGAACGTGGCCGTGAGCCAGCTCTTCTTCGGTCGCTTCGCGGATAGCGACAACTTCTACGTTGAATTTCAGATTCTGGCCAGCCAGCATGTGGTTACCGTCAACCACAACGTGGTCGTCTTCCACTTCGGTAATTTCTACCGGTACTGGACCCTGGTCAGTTTCAGCCAGGAAACGCATGCCAACCTGCAGTTCGTCAACGCCCATGAAGACGTCTTTAGGAACGCGCTGCACCAGGTTTTCGTCGTACTGACCGTATGCGTCGTTTGCGCCAACAGCAACATCGAATTTGTCGCCAACTTCATGACCGTCCAGCGCTGTTTCCAGGCCAGAAATCAGGGAACCGTGACCATGCAGGTAGTCCAGCGGTGCACTCACCGGAGACTCATCAACCAACACACCGTCTTCTGTACGTACCTGATAGGCCAGGCTGACCACCAGGTCCTTTGCTACTTTCATGATATCTCCTGAGCATGGAAAGAATAGTGGCGCAGATTGTAGCGGAATTCTGCACCCGTGTACCCTCTAGCTTAAAAAAAGCTGCGCCATATCGCTAGTCCGGATGAAAAATCCCGATCACTTGCTCTTCTTTGCGAACGTGCTCGCGCGCCTCTTTATCGGCTTCCCGCATCTGATGACCGCACTTAACACACTCAACAATATCGATATTATTTTCGCGCCACATCGCCAGCGTATCCTGCGCCTGGCAGGACGGACATTTTGCGCCTGCGATAAAACGTTTACGAATTGCCATGGTTACCTCTACTCAAATTCATCCCAGCCATCCAGCTGACGTCGCTCTTGCTGCATCTCTCGTTGGAAAATCTCCTCAAGCTCGCGCCGGGCTTCCCTGGCTCGGGAGATTTGTACCGTATCCGTGTGCATGGGGATCAGTTCCCGCAACATGCGCATATCCAGCCGCCGAAAATGCAGCTGAGCGCGCTGAGCCTGGTGCGGATGCATCCCTAGCGTAACCAGCGTTTTTCGCCCTAACTCCAGCGCACTGGAAAATGTTTCGCGGGAAAACTGCGTCACACCAGCCTGTAATAACTCATGCGCCTCTACACGTCCGCGCGCACGCGCAAGAATATGCAAATGCGGAAAATACTGTTGGCACAGCTCCACCAGCTTCATAGTGTCTTCAGGTTCATTACAGGTAATAACAATAGACTGTGCGGCTTCTGCACCCGCGGAACGCAACAGATCCACCTGCGTGGCATCACCGTAATAGACCTTATAGCCATATTTGCGCATTAGATTCACTGCGCTGATATCTCTTTCCAGGACGGTAATACGCATTTTATTGGCCATCAACAGACGACCAATAACCTGACCAAAGCGCCCAAAACCCACCACAATCACCTGCGGTTTATCATCTTCCACCCAGGGTTTTTCATCTTCTTCATCCGTGCCATTAAACTGGCGGGAGAGCCATTTATCAATCAACTTCATCACCAGCGGCGTGGTCATCATCGACAGCGTGACGGTCACCAACAACAGCGCCATTTGGTCACCCTGGAACAGCCGTTGGGAAGAGGCCGTTGAAAACAGCACGAAAGCGAATTCACCGCCCTGGCTTAAAACCCCGGCAAACTGCATCCGTTCTGAGCTTCTCATGCCGTTAAGACGCGCCAGTACATACAGCACCAGCATTTTTACTACCACCAGCACTATCACGCTCGCCGCCACCCACAAAATATGGGTATAGAGCACGCCAAGGTTAAGCGACATACCTACGGAGATAAAAAACAGGCCAAGCAACAAGCCTTTAAACGGATCGATTGCCGTTTCCAGCTCATGTCGGTATTCGCTTTCCGCCAGCAGAACGCCCGCGATAAAGGTCCCCAGCGCCATCGACAGACCCAGCGCATCCATAAATAAAGCAGAACCCAACACTAACAGCAGCGTGGCGGCGGTGAACACTTCCCGCACGCCAGAATCCGCAATAAAGCGGAAAACCGGACGCAGCAAATAACGCCCACCTATCAGCATGCCGGCAAAGGCCAGCACCTTCATCCCCACTTTGATCCAGTCAAAATGTTCGTCAGCAGACCCCGCCAGCAGCGGAACCAGCGCCAACGCGGGGATCACCGCCAGATCCTGAAATAGCAGCACCGAAAAGCCCAGTTGTCCGGATTCACTGCGATTCATGCCTTTTTCGCGCATCAACTGTAGCGCCATAGCGGTCGATGACATCGCCAGACCAATGCCGCCAACCACTGCCGCCTGCCATGAGAACGCTGTAAGCATCAGTAGCCCTGCCAGCACGACCGCACTTAGCATCACCTGCGCGGCGCCGACGCCAAAAATTGAACGCCGCAATTGCCACAGTTTGGCTGGATTAAGTTCCAGCCCAATGATGAACATCAGAAAAACTACGCCCAGTTCGGAAAAGTGTAAGATTTCATCCACATCGCTGATGAACCCTAATCCCCATGGGCCAATAGCAATCCCCGCCAGCAAGTAACCCAGCACCGGACCGATACCCAGTTTTGAGGCCAGAGGAACGGCAGCCACCGCCGCGAAGAGGAACAACACGCCGGCAGTCAATAAATCAGAACCTTCCATCAGCGGCCTCCCACAGGGATCGGATTCGCCAGCCAGTCACCATACGCTTTCGCATGGCTGTCCAGCTCCTGTTTCGTTTGCCGTCTGGCCCAGTAGACAATGATAGGGCTCATCCAGTGCATGCGGCACATACCGGCCGTTAGCTCAAAAGGGCGCAGTACATCGCTCATTGGATAACGGTTTAGCGCGTCGTAGCGGTAGGCGCTTTCCGGCTCGCCGGTAGTGATAACGCTCCGCCAGTACTTTCCCGCCAGTTGATTCCCCCCGGGGCCGCTGGCAAATCCTCGGCTCAGTACGCGGTCAAGCCACTCCTTTAACAACGCCGGGCAGCTATAGGTGTAGAGCGGATGCTGAAAAACAATCACATCATGCTCGCGCAGCAGCGCCTGCTCATGCGGAATGTCGATAAAAAAGTCAGGATAGTGCGCGTACAGGTCGTGCACGGTAACATTGCTGAGCTGCATGGCCGGTTTAAGCAGTACCCGGTTAGCGACCGAGTCCTGAGATTCCGGATGGGCATACAGCAGCAAGACTTTCGCTGGCTGGAACATCATCCCCCTCCCGGTTTTGTCTTTTGTCTATTTTCGACGTTTTGGGCTACCATTGCGCCTCGGTGCGGCAAATGGCCCACACATTACATTATCATAATGATAAATTAACATAGTCTGAACATACGGCGCCTTATGATTGTTTTCTCATCGTTACAAATTCGTCGCGGCGTGCGCGTCTTGCTGGAAAATGCCACGGCCACCATTAATCCAGGGCAGAAAGTTGGCCTGGTAGGTAAAAATGGCTGCGGTAAATCTACCCTGCTGGCATTGCTGAAAAATGAACTTAGCGCCGACGCCGGAGGATTTACCTATCCGGGAAACTGGCAGCTCGCGTGGGTTAATCAGGAAACGCCTGCGTTGCCACAGCCGGCGTTGGAGTATGTGATTGACGGCGACCGCGAGTATCGTCAACTGGAAGCACAGTTGAACGATGCCAACGAACGTAACGATGGACACGCCATTGCCACCGTCCATGGCAAGCTGGATGCCATCGACGCCTGGACTGTGCGCTCACGCGCCGCCAGCCTGCTGCATGGCCTCGGCTTCTCCAACGAACAGCTTGAACGTCCCGTCAGCGATTTCTCCGGTGGCTGGCGTATGCGTCTCAACCTGGCTCAGGCGCTGATTTGCCGTTCAGACCTGCTGCTGCTCGATGAACCGACCAACCACCTCGATCTCGACGCGGTGATCTGGCTGGAAAGATGGCTGAAAAGCTATCAGGGCACGCTGATTTTGATCTCCCACGACCGCGACTTCCTCGACCCGGTGGTGGATAAAATTATTCATATCGAACAGCAAACGATGTTCGAGTACACCGGCAACTACAGCGCGTTTGAAATCCAGCGTGCGACCCGCCTCGCACAGCAACAGGCAATGTACGAAAGCCAGCAGGAGCGCGTGGCGCATCTGCAAAGCTATATCGATCGTTTCCGCGCTAAAGCCACCAAAGCAAAGCAGGCGCAGAGCCGTATCAAAATGCTGGAACGCATGGAGCTGATTGCCCCTGCGCACGTGGACAACCCGTTCCACTTCAGCTTCCGCGAGCCGGAAAGCCTGCCGAACCCGCTGTTAAAGATGGAAAAGGTCAGCGCCGGCTACGGCGACCGCGTCATTCTCGATTCGATCAAACTGAATCTGGTGCCGGGGTCTCGCATCGGCCTGCTCGGACGCAACGGCGCGGGTAAATCTACGCTGATTAAGCTGCTGGCCGGCGAACTGGCCCCCATCAGCGGCGAGATTGGCCTGGCAAAAGGCATCAAGCTGGGTTACTTCGCACAGCACCAGCTGGAGTTTTTACGCGCCGATGAATCACCTATACAGCACCTGGCGCGCATGGCGCCGCAGGAGCTGGAGCAGAAACTGCGAGACTACCTCGGCGGATTCGGCTTCCAGGGCGATAAAGTCAGCGAAGAGACTCGCCGCTTCTCCGGTGGTGAAAAAGCGCGTCTGGTGCTGGCATTGATCGTCTGGCAGCGCCCGAACCTGCTGCTGCTTGATGAACCGACCAACCACCTAGATTTGGATATGCGTCAGGCGCTGACCGAAGCGCTGATCGATTTCGAAGGCGCACTGGTTGTGGTCTCGCACGACCGTCACCTGATTCGCTCCACTACCGATGACCTCTATCTGGTGCACGACAAGAAAGTCGAGCCGTTTGATGGCGATCTTGAGGATTATCAGCAGTGGCTGAGCGATGTGCAAAAACAGGAAAACCAGAGCGACGAACCGGCAAAAGAGAGCGTTAACAGCGCCCAGGCACGTAAAGACCAGAAGCGTCGCGAAGCTGAACTGCGCACCCTGACGCAACCGCTACGTAAAGAGATTACCCGTCTGGAAAAAGAGATGGAGAAACTGCACGCACAACTGGCACAGGCGGAAGAAAAACTCGGCGATAGCGAACTGTACGACCAAAGCCGCAAAGCCGAACTCACGGCATGCTTGCAACAGCAGGCCAGTGCGAAATCCGGACTGGAAGAGTGCGAAATGGCCTGGCTGGAGGCTCAGGAACAGCTTGAGCAGATGCTGGCCGAGTAATCATGAGTGCCGGATAAGGCGAAGCCGCCATCCGGCACTATAGCCGATGATTGCCTGCTGACTGACTCGCGACAAAATCACATATTGGCTAACCCGCACGCGCTGTGCGCGGTATAGTTATTCTTTCCGATTATTAATTGCTCTGGTGTTATGGTTGAAATCACGTCCACAGAAATAACTCCACCTACCGACGATTCGCGAGAATTCCGCCCGATGCGCGGTATCAGTAACCGCCATCTGCAGACGATGCTGCCGCGTTTAATTCGCCGCAAGGTGAAGTTCGACGCCCACTGGCAGCGTCTGGAATTGCCCGACGGTGATTTTGTCGATCTGGCATGGAGTGAAGACCCGCAACAGGCGAAACATAAACCGCGCCTGGTGGTTTTTCACGGTCTGGAAGGCAGTCTGAACAGCCCGTACGCACATGGCCTGATTGAAGCAGCGCAAAAGCGCGGCTGGCTGGGCGTGGTGATGCATTTTCGCGGCTGTAGCGGCGAACCCAATCGTCTGAACCGTATTTATCATTCCGGTGAGACAGAAGATGGCACCTGGTTTTTACACTGGCTGGCACGTGAGTTCGGTCGCGTGCCGACCGCGGCGGTAGGCTATTCGCTCGGTGGAAACATGCTGGCCTGCCTGCTGGCAAAAGAAGGTACTGAGATTCCAATTGATGCCGCGGTTATCGTTTCCGCGCCTTTCGTGCTGGAAGCCTGTAGTTACCATATGGACAAGGGATTCTCCCGGGTCTATCAGCGCTACCTGCTAAACCTGTTGAAAGCCAATGCCTCGCGTAAGCTAGAGGCGTATCCAGGATCGCTGCCGGTGAGTCTGGGCCAGTTGAAATCTCTGCGTCGCATTCGCGATTTTGACGATCTGATCACCGCCAAAATCCACGGTTTCGCTGATGCTATAGACTATTACCGTCAGTGTAGCGCTATGCCGTTGCTCAACCAGATCGCCAAACCCACGCTGATTATCCATGCCAAGGACGATCCGTTTATGGATCATCACGTGATCCCTAAACCAGAAAATCTGCCCTCACAGGTAGAGTATCAACTGACGGAACACGGCGGCCACGTCGGATTCATTGGCGGCACGGTGCGCCGTCCTGAGATGTGGCTGGAATCCAGAATCCCGGACTGGCTGACAACGTATCTGGAGGCATCATCATGATCATCCCCTGGCAAGACATCTCCCCGGACGCGCTGGACAATCTGATTGAAAGCTTTGTCTTGCGCGAAGGCACCGATTATGGTGAACATGAACGCTCGCTCGAACAAAAAGTCGCCGACGTCAAACGCCAACTCCAATCTGGTGAAGCCGTGCTGGTATGGTCCGAACTGCATGAAACGGTCAACATTATGCCGAGGAAGCAGATTCACGAGTAATCCGTAGCCGACGGCCGACTATAATAAAAATTCAACCTATTCATGGAGTTGTTATGTCTGCCAAACATCCGGTGATTGCGGTAACAGGGTCCAGCGGCGCGGGGACCACCACCACCAGCCTCGCGTTTCGTAAAATTTTCGCGCAGTTAAATCTGCGCGCCGCCGAGGTGGAAGGTGACAGTTTTCATCGTTATACCCGTCCGGAAATGGACATGGCGATTCGCAAAGCGCGCGATGCCGGGCGGCATATCAGCTATTTCGGCCCCGAAGCTAATGACTTCGGTTTGCTGGAGCAAACCTTCATCGAATACGGCCAGACGGGCAAAGGTCAGTCGCGAAAATATCTGCACACCTACGATGAGGCCGTACCGTGGAATCAGGTTCCGGGTACATTTACGCCCTGGCAGCCGCTGCCTGAACCGACGGATGTACTGTTCTATGAAGGACTGCACGGCGGCGTCGTAACCCCACAGCAAAACGTGGCCCGGCATGTCGATCTGCTGGTTGGCGTAGTGCCGATCGTGAACCTGGAATGGATTCAGAAGCTGACCCGCGATACCAGCGAGCGGGGACACTCGCGCGAAGCGGTGATGGACTCAGTGGTGCGCTCAATGGACGATTACATCAATTACATTACGCCGCAGTTTTCCCGTACGCATATTAACTTCCAGCGCGTACCGACCGTTGATACCTCCAACCCCTTTGCCGCCAAAAGTATTCCATCCCTGGATGAAAGCTTTGTCGTGATTCATTTTCGGAACCTGGAAGGGATCGACTTCCCGTGGCTACTGGCCATGCTGCAGGGATCATTCATTTCCCATATCAATACGTTGGTTGTTCCGGGCGGGAAAATGGGTCTGGCGATGGAATTGATTATGCTGCCGCTGGTCCAGCGACTGATGGAAGGCAAAAAGATAGAGTAAGGTGTTATTTTGCCGGATGGCGGCTGATGCCTTATCCGGCCTACGCGTTTATATCCTGTAGGCCTGATAAGTGAAACGCCATCAGGCATGACATCACGAAGCAGCAACCACTTCATAGGAGTGGGTAATGTTCACCGCCTTTTCCAGCATCAGCGCCACGGAGCAATATTTTTCCGCAGAGAGATCGACTGCGCGCGAAACGGACGCATCTTTCAGATCGTTACCCGTTACGATGAAATGCAGGTTGATGTGGGTAAACAGGCGCGGCGCTTCATCACGACGCTCTGAGGTCAGTTTCACTTCGCAGTTGGTCACATCCTGACGACCTTTTTGCAGGATCGAAACCACATCAATTGCGCTGCAACCGCCCGCAGCCATTAATACCATTTCCATCGGGCTCGGCGCTTTATCACCGGAGTTACCGTCCATCAAAATTTGGTGACCAGAGGCGGACTCACCGAGGAAGGTTAACCCCTCAACCCACTTTACACGCGCTTGCATATTTCGTAACTCCAATGTTTCAATTTTCCTGACAGATTACGCGTACATAACAATTCTCGCAACGGAAGGCGACCTGCGTCATGCTGAAGCGAGACACCAGGAGACACACGGCGAAAGCTATGCTAAAACAGTCAGGATGCTACAGTAATACATTGACGTACTGCATGTATGCAGAGGACATCACATTACAGGCTGCAGTTAATTTTTGACAGCCCCTTTCCCAGGTAGCGGGAAGCATATTTTTGCAAACCCAGAGGCAGCGTCGTTTTCTGGCTCTGGAGACAGCTTATAACAGAGGATAACCGCGCATGGTGCTTGGCAAACCGCAAACAGACCCGACTCTCGAATGGTTCTTGTCTCATTGCCATATTCATAAGTACCCATCGAAGAGCACGCTGATTCACCAGGGTGAAAAAGCGGAAACGTTGTATTACATCGTTAAAGGCTCAGTGGCAGTGCTGATCAAAGATGAAGAAGGGAAAGAAATGATCCTTTCTTATCTGAATCAGGGCGATTTTATTGGTGAATTAGGCCTCTTCGAAGAAGGTCAGGAACGTAGCGCCTGGGTACGAGCCAAAACCGCATGTGAAGTCGCTGAAATTTCCTACAAAAAATTTCGCCAATTAATCCAGGTCAACCCGGATATTCTGATGCGCCTGTCTTCACAGATGGCTCGTCGCCTGCAGGTCACGTCTGAAAAAGTCGGCAACCTTGCCTTCCTCGACGTAACGGGTCGTATCGCGCAGACTCTGCTGAATCTGGCGAAACAGCCTGATGCGATGACCCACCCGGACGGCATGCAGATTAAAATCACCCGTCAGGAAATCGGCCAGATCGTTGGCTGCTCCCGTGAGACCGTTGGTCGTATTCTGAAGATGCTGGAAGATCAAAACCTGATCTCCGCACACGGTAAGACCATCGTCGTCTACGGCACCCGTTAACCCCATCGAAGTGGCGCGTTACTCAGTGATGCGCCACTTTTGTTTACACCGATGTGGCGAAGACTGATATACCACCCAGAGATCAACTACGCACTACGGCAGACGCTGGTGCTATGTTTACCTGTGGCTGTTGGTCTGATCATCGGTCAGCTTCATCTGGGACTCCTCTTCTCCCTGGTCCCTGCCTGCTGCAACATTGCTGGTCTTGATACCCCGCATAAGCGCTTTTTCAAACGTTTAGCTATTGGCGCGTCTTTGTTTGCCGGTTGCAGTCTGATCATGCAGTTGCTGCTGGCACAGGCCATACCGCTGCCGCTTATCCTCACCGGACTGACGCTGATTCTTGGCGTAACCGCCGAGCTAAGCCCTCTGCATGCCCGACTGTTACCGGCCTCACTTATCGCCGCGATTTTCACGCTAAGCCTGGTCGGGAACATGCCCGTCTGGGAACCGTTGCTGATCTATGCGCTGGGCACGTTATGGTACGGCCTGTTCAACTGGTTCTGGTTCTGGATGTGGCGCGAGCAGCCGCTCCGTGAATCGCTCAGCTTGTTGTACCGTGAATTAGCAGATTACTGTGAGGCCAAGTACAGCCTGCTGACCCAGCATGCCGATCCGGAAAAAGCGTTGCCTCCCCTACTGGTTCGCCAGCAGAAAGCGGTGGATCTGATTACCCAGTGCTACCAGCAAATGCATATGCTGTCGGCGCATCGCAACAACGATTACAAGCGCCTGCTGCGTGCCTTTCAGGAGGCACTGGACTTGCAGGAGCATATTTCCGTCAGCCTTCACCAGCCGGAAGAGGTGCAAAAGCTGGTCGAACGTAGCCACGCCGAACAGGTGATTCGCTGGAATGCGCGCACCGTCGCCGAACGCCTTCGGGTACTGGCCGATGATATTTTGTATCACCGCTTGCCGACCCGTTTCTCGATGGACAAGCAGATTGGCACGCTGGAGAAAATCGCCAACCAGCATCCGGACAATCCGGTGGGACAATTTTGCTACTGGCACTTCAGCCGTATTGCCCGCGTGCTACGCACCCAGCGACCGCTGTACGCCCGAGATTTAATGGCGGACAAGCAGCGTCGGTTGCCGCTGATCCCGGCCCTGAAAAACTATCTGTCGTTGAAATCACCAGCGCTGCGTAATGCCGGGCGCATCAGCGTCATGCTGAGTATCGCCAGCCTGATGGGCAGCGCTTTACACCTGCCAAAGCCTTACTGGATTTTGATGACGATCCTGTTCGTCACGCAAAATGGCTACGGGGCAACCCGGGTACGTATTTTACACCGTTCAGCAGGAACGCTCGTTGGACTGGTCATTGCCGGGGTCACCCTGCACTTTCATATTCAGGAAGGTTACACGCTGGCAGGCATGCTGCTGATTACCCTGGGTAGCTATCTGATCATGCGCAAAAACTACGGCTGGGCTACCGTCGGTTTTACGGTCACGGCGGTATACACCCTGCAACTGCTGACGCTGAACGGAGAACAGTTTATCGTGCCGCGGTTTGTCGATACGGTTATTGGCTGCTTAATCGCCTTTGGCGGTACACTCTGGCTGTGGCCGCAGTGGCAGAGCGGCCTGCTGCGTAAGAACGCCCATGATGCGTTAGAAGCCGATCAGGAGGCCATTCGCCTGATCCTCAGCAACGATCCGCAGGCCACGCCGCTGGCGTACCAACGCATGCGGGTCAATCAGGCGCATAACACGTTGTTCAACTCACTGAACCAGGCGATGCAGGAGCCAGGATTCAACTCGCACTACCTGGCGGACATGAAACTGTGGGTCACGCACAGCCAGTTCATCGTCGAGCACATCAACGCGATGACCACACTGGCAAGGGAACACACAATGCTGACGCCGGATTTAGCGCAGCGGTATCTGGAATCCTGTGAAATTGCGCTCCAGCGCTGTCAGCAGCGGCTGGAATATGACGGACCGGGAAGCTCAGGCGATGTGAATATTCTCGAAGCGCCAGAGATGCTATCCCACGGTCCGTTAAGCACCCTTGAGCAGCATCTGCAACGGATACTGGGGCATCTGAACACCATGCACACCATTTCGTCGGTAGCATGGCGTCAGCGACCGCACCACGGAATCTGGCTGAGCCGCCGTCTGCGGGACATGAAAGGTTAAGATCGACTGCCGGATGCGCTGTGCTTATCCGGCAACAGGTAATCAGGCAACGACTTTCGCTACCGCTTGTGCGAAACGCTGCATCCCTTCATCGATATCCGCCTGCTCAACTACCAGCGACGGCGCGAAACGCATCACGTCCGGTCCGGCGTTGAGTACCATCACCCCTTCGTACGCGGCGGCATACAGGAAATCGCGCGCCCGACCTTTAAACTGCGGCTTCAGCTCGGCGCCAATCAGCAGCCCCATCCCGCGAATCTCGCTGAAAATGTCGAACTGTTGATCAATCTTGTGCAAATGCTGGACAAACGTCTGACGTTTGGCCTGAATACCTTCCAACACTTCCGGCGTGTTGATGATATCAAACGCGGCCCCCGCAACTGCGCAGGCCAGCGGATTGCCACCGTAAGTGGAACCGTGCGAACCCACGTGAAATGCGGAGGCAATCTCTTGGGTGGTCAGCACCGCGCTCACCGGGAAGCCGCCGCCGAGAGCCTTCGCGCTGGTGAGGATATCCGGCGTCACGCCGTAGTGCATATAGGCAAACAGATCGCCGGTACGGCCCATCCCGCTCTGCACTTCATCCAATACCAATAGCGCCTGGTGTTGGTCGCAAAGTTCACGCAAACCTTGCAGGAATTCCGGCGTTGCCGCGGTGACGCCACCTTCCCCCTGAATAGGCTCAACCACCACCGCACAGGTGTGATCGTCCATCACCGCTTTGACCGCATGCAGATCGTTAAACGGTACATGGATGATATCCGCTGGTTTTGGTCCAAAACCGTCAGAGTATTTTGGCTGCCCGCCGACGGACACGGTAAACAGCGAACGACCGTGAAACGCATTGTGGAAGGCAATGATTTTGGTTTTGAACGGGCTATGGCGCACGCAGGCATAGTGGCGCGCCAGCTTAAAGGCGGTTTCGTTAGCTTCGGTACCCGAGTTCATGAACAGCACGCGCTCGGCGAAGGTCGCATCAATGATTTTACGGCCCAGGCGCAACGCCGGTTCATTGGTGAAAACGTTGCTGGTATGCCACAGGGTTTCACCCTGGGTTTTTAACGCCTCCACCAGGGCCGGATGGCAATGCCCTAGTGCAGTAACTGCAATGCCGCCCGCGAAATCAACATACTCTTTGCCCTGTTGATCCCAGACTCGACTCCCTTTTCCTTTTACCGGGATAAACTCAGCCGGTGCATAAATCGGCAGAATCACTTCATCGAATGTCGCGCGCGTAATTGCAGTTTGTTCAGTTGCCATGTCATTGCCACCCTGTTAAGCAGAAATGTTAGTGAAATTATAATCACAAAATATGAATAAAAAATCACTGAATAGCAACCACAAATCACCGGTTGAGGAAATTAGCCAGCAGTTGATGCCCCTGCTCGCTGAGAATACTCTCCGGGTGAAACTGCACCCCTTCCATATCCCACTCGCGGTGACGAATGCCCATAATCTCCTGCGTTTCACTCCAGGCCGTCACCTCAAAGCAGTCAGGAAGCGTCGCGGGGGCAACCACCAGAGAATGGTAGCGCGTCACCGTTAATGGGTTGGCGAGCCCCTGAAAAACACCCTGCCCGTTATGCGTAATTGGCGAGGTTTTACCGTGCATCACTTTAGCTGCCCGAACCACTGTCGCGCCAAAGGCCTGCGCCATAGCCTGATGTCCCAGACAAACACCCAGCAGGGGCGTCTTGCCCGCGAAATGACGAATAACATCCAATGAGATCCCAGCGTCATCCGGCGTGCAGGGGCCTGGGGATATTACGATTTTTTGCGGGCTTAGCGCGTCGATTTGCGCCAGCGTCAGTTCGTCGTTGCGCCTGACAAGGACATCAGCGCCCAGTTCGCAGAAGTATTGGTACAGGTTCCAGGTAAAAGAATCATAGTTATCGATAAGCAGGATCATGGCGGCTCCGGTACATAAGAACCGCGCTATTCTACTCAGTTTCCGGGGCTTCGCTTACCACTTTACGAAATATCGCCCGAAGCGCAGACAGGTCACCCATCGCCCCACTCTGATTAGCCAGGTTCCACTCCTCAACCGGAATGTCATCCCAGCTCAATATATACCCGGCATGAATCGCTAACTGTTCGAAAAAAATTCGCTGCGCCAGACCGCTGCCAATACGAAACGGATGCAGCACGTTGATTTCGCAATAATAGTGCGCAAGACGATCCACAAACTTATCTTCCGGTAACCCCACCAACCAGGACTCGTCTTCCAGGTCCTGCATCAGCGCATTGCCCTCTTTCTCGATATAAGCGAAATGACAAAAGCGGGTCTCGCCCTGGTAAATATCCACTTCTCGCAGATGTCCCGCCCAGTCAAAAATATCCCGATACAGTTGGCGATGAATGGCGCACAGATGCGGCAAGCCCCGTTTAAGCGGGCCTAATTCGATAGTGGCCGCACGCAGCGCCGTCAGTTCATACGCCGCCTGCGCCAGGCGCTGTGCCTGATGAATCCCCAGACGGTTACGCATGACATTCAGGCCCGGATACAAATAGGGATCGCGTCCATCACCGAATTTATCGCTCATAGTGCCCCCTCAACTCTTCAAGACGCGCCAGGGCGTCTTCCGTGCTCAGAGTCACCCGTGGAATATCCACGCCTTCCAGCCGCCGACTGGCCTGGAAATTGGCATTTCGCCGTTGTTCCCAGAGTCTGGACTTTTGTTTATCGGTGAGTTTTTTCACGTGACCTCCCTGAATGAGCCGACACTTGCCACAAGTATAAGCGGCAATTTCAGGTTACGCAGAGAAGGGAAAGAACGCGGACAGGAACTGCCCGCGCAAAAGACGTTTATGGCAGGACTTTGGCAGACAGGATAACAATCGGTTTTGACGGGACATTCTGGTAAGGACCAACATCATGGGTCTGCACCTGAGAGATCTTATCCGCGACATCCATACCTTTCACAACTTTACCGAAGACCGCGTACCCAAAGTCGCGCTGGCCGTGATCGAGGAACGCATTGTCTGCAATGTTGATAAAGAACTGGCTGGTCGCGCTGTCTTTATCTGCTGTACGCGCCATGGCAATCGTGCCGCGGGTATTACGCAGTCCGTTATCGGCTTCATTCTTGATTGGCGGGTTAGGTTTCTTCTGCTGCATCTGCTCGGTAAAACCGCCGCCCTGCACCATGAAGCCAGGGATCACGCGGTGGAACGTGGTGTTGTTATAGAAACCGCTGTTGACATAATCGACAAAGTTTTGCACTGAAACCGGGGCTTTCTGACTGTTCAGCTCCAGCTCAATGTTACCGGCAGAGGTTGTCAGCAGGACATGCGGGTCACCTTTTGCTGCCAGTGCTGCGGGAGAAAGAGCAGAAAGAGCGAGAACAGCTGCAACAGCCGCCAGAGTCGATTTGAGCATGAGAATTCCTTAACAAGAGCAGAAATGAAGCAAGTGAATTGATTCTAAAGAGCCTTCAAGAACAAGGCCATCCCTTTACTTAATTTTACGTACTTGAAACAAATGTAACCTTATAGCCTCAAGATTCAATGCGATCTAGATCACATAAAAAATGTAACGCAGCAAGTAATTACCAATAAACATTTAAATGCATCACTAAAGCGCCTAAAATCTGCCCGCTCACGGCGCAGTCAATGCGCCTAACACTTCTATACAGGCCAGTCATGACTAACAGCAATCGCATCAAGCTCACATGGATTAGCTTTCTCTCCTACGCCCTGACAGGCGCGTTGGTAATTGTCACCGGGATGGTGATGGGAAACATCGCAGATTACTTCCATTTGCCCGTTTCCAGTATGAGTAACACCTTCACCTTTCTGAATGCCGGCATTCTGATCTCTATTTTTCTGAATGCATGGCTGATGGAAATTGTGCCACTGAAAACCCAGTTGCGCTTTGGCTTTATCCTGATGGTTCTGGCGGTCGCCGGACTGATGCTCAGCCATAGCCTGGCCTTGTTCTCAGCCGCCATGTTTGTACTGGGTCTGGTGAGCGGTATCACCATGTCGATTGGTACGTTCCTGGTGACTCAGATGTACGAAGGTCGCCAGCGCGGTTCCCGCCTGCTGTTTACTGACTCCTTCTTCAGCATGGCCGGCATGATTTTCCCGATGGTGGCAGCATTCCTGTTAGCGCGCAGCATCGAATGGTATTGGGTTTATGCCTGCATCGGCCTGGTATACGTCGCCATTTTCCTGCTGACCTTCGGTTGCGAATTCCCGGCGCTGGGTAAACACGCGCAGCAACCGGACGCGCCTGTGGTAAAAGAAAAATGGGGCATTGGCGTGCTGTTCCTGGCGATCGCCGCGCTGTGCTACATCCTCGGTCAGTTGGGCTTTATCTCCTGGGTGCCGGAATACGCCAAAAGTCTGGGCATGAGCCTGAACGACGCAGGTAAACTGGTCAGCGACTTCTGGATGTCTTACATGGTTGGCATGTGGGCATTTAGCTTTATCCTGCGTTTCTTCGATTTGCAGCGCATCCTGACCGTACTGGCGGGTGTGGCTACCGTCCTGATGTATCTGTTTATCACCGGTACGCCGGAGCATATGCCGTGGTTCATTCTGACGTTGGGCTTCTTCTCCAGCGCGATTTATACCACCATCATTACCCTCGGCTCCCAGCAGACGAAGGTCGCATCACCTAAACTGGTTAACTTCGTTCTGACCTGTGGCACCATCGGTACTATGCTCACCTTCGTGGTCACTGGCCCTATCGTGGCGCACAGCGGTCCGCTGGCGGCATTGCAGACGGCTAACGGCTTGTATGCGGTCGTATTCGTGATGTGCTTTATTCTTGGGTTCGTCACGCGTCATCGCCAGCATAACGCACCCGCAACGCATTAATCTGAGTGCCGGATGGCGATGCTAACGCATCTTATCCGGCCTACAAGACAAGCTGTTCGTAGGCCGGATAAGGCGCAGACGCCCTCCGGCCTATTCCCGCGCCCTCTTCTTTTCTGGTGCTGTAGGCCAATTCTTACAAAAACCCCTTAATTTGTACGCTATTTATACAAACACGAAAAGCCTGTTAATTCCGTAACTTATAAAAATGCAGTTAAATCAGCCATATACCTCTTAAGGAGTATATAAAGGCGAATTTGATTTGCATCAATAAGCGGGGTTGCTGAATCGTTAAGGTAGGCAGTAATAGAAAAGAAATCGAGGCAAAAATGAGCAAAGTCAGACTCGCTATTATCGGTAATGGTATGGTCGGCCATCGCTTTATTGAGGATCTTCTTGATAAATCCGACGCTGCCAATTTTGATATTACCGTCTTCTGTGAAGAACCCCGCAAAGCGTACGACCGTGTCCACCTGTCGTCCTACTTCTCCCACCACACCGCCGAAGAACTTTCTCTGGTGCGTGAAGGATTCTACGAGAAGCATGGCGTTAAGGTGTTAGTGGGCGAGCGCGCAATCACCATC
The DNA here is from genome assembly GCF_018919545.1 of Citrobacter sp. S46_ASV_140. Lineage (NCBI taxonomy): Bacteria > Pseudomonadati > Pseudomonadota > Gammaproteobacteria > Enterobacterales > Enterobacteriaceae > Citrobacter > Citrobacter sp. S46_ASV_140. Next base: position 16,517 of record NZ_JAHLRC010000034.1, on the reverse strand, counting down.
AACCGCCAGGAGAAGGTGATCCACTCCAGCGCGGGTCGTACGGTATATTACGATAAGCTGATCATGGCGACAGGCTCTTATCCGTGGATCCCACCGATTAAAGGTTCGGAAACCCAAGACTGCTTCGTTTACCGCACCATCGAAGACCTCAACGCCATTGAGTCTTGCGCGCGCCGTAGCAAACGCGGTGCCGTCGTCGGCGGTGGCCTGCTGGGTCTGGAAGCCGCCGGTGCGCTGAAAAGCCTCGGCGTTGAAACCCACGTGATTGAATTTGCCCCGATGCTGATGGCCGAACAGCTGGATCACATGGGTGGCGAGCAGTTACGTCGCAAAATTGAAAGCATGGGCGTGCGTGTCCACACCAGCAAAAACACTAAAGAGATCGTCCAGGAAGGCACCGAAGCGCGCAAAACCATGCGTTTTGCCGACGGTAGCGAACTGGAAGTCGATTTCATCGTCTTTTCTACCGGTATTCGCCCACGCGACAAACTGGCCACCCAATGCGGCCTCGACGTTGCGCCGCGCGGTGGTATTGTGATTAACGATACTTGCCAGACTTCTGATCCGGACATCTATGCCATCGGCGAATGCGCCAGTTGGAACAACCGCGTGTATGGCCTGGTCGCTCCAGGCTACAAAATGGCGCAGGTTGCCGTTGACCATATTCTCGAAACCGAAAACGCCTTTGAAGGCGCGGATCTGAGCGCCAAGCTGAAGCTGCTTGGTGTTGACGTCGGCGGGATTGGCGACGCGCATGCGCGCACGCCGGGCGCCCGTAGCTACGTCTATCTCGACGAAAGCAAAGAAGTCTACAAACGCCTCATCGTTAGCGAAGATAACAAAACCCTGCTCGGGGCGGTTTTAGTCGGTGACACCAGCGATTACGGCAACCTGCTGCAGCTGGTGCTGAACGCCATCGAACTGCCGGAAAACCCAGACTCACTGATTCTGCCAGCTCACGCGGGCAGCGGTAAGCCGTCTATCGGTGTCGATAAACTGCCGGACAGCGCGCAGATTTGCTCCTGCTTCGACGTCACCAAAGGCATGCTGATCGCCGCTATTAACAAAGGCTGCCACACCGTTGCGGCGCTGAAAGCTGAAACCAAAGCTGGTACCGGCTGCGGCGGGTGTATCCCGTTGGTAACGCAGGTCCTGAACGCTGAACTGGCGAAACAGGGGATCGAAGTTAACAACAACCTGTGTGAACACTTCCCGTACTCGCGTCAGGAACTGTTCCATCTGATCCGTGTAGAAGGAATTAAAACCTTCGAAGAGCTGCTGGCAAAACACGGGAAAGGCTACGGCTGTGAAGTGTGTAAACCAACCGTAGGTTCCCTGCTGGCCTCCTGCTGGAATGAGTACATCCTCAAACCACAGCACACGCCGCTGCAGGACACTAACGACAACTTCCTGGCGAATATCCAGAAAGACGGTACCTACTCCGTGATCCCGCGCTCTGCGGGCGGAGAAATTACTCCTGAAGGCCTCGTGGCCGTGGGCCGTATCGCGCGTGAATTTAACCTGTATACCAAAATCACCGGTTCTCAGCGTATCGGCCTGTTCGGCGCGCAAAAAGATGACCTGCCGGAAATCTGGCGTCAGCTGATTGAAGCGGGCTTTGAAACCGGTCACGCATACGCCAAAGCCCTGCGTATGGCGAAAACCTGCGTAGGCAGTACCTGGTGCCGTTATGGCGTCGGCGATAGCGTCGGATTCGGCGTGGAGCTGGAAAACCGCTACAAGGGCATTCGTACCCCGCACAAAATGAAATTCGGCGTCTCCGGCTGTACCCGTGAATGTGCGGAGGCTCAGGGTAAAGACGTGGGTATCATCGCCACTGAGAAAGGCTGGAACTTGTACGTTTGCGGTAACGGCGGGATGAAACCTCGTCATGCAGACCTGCTGGCAGCGGATATCGACCGCGAAACGCTGCTCAAATACCTTGATCGTTTCATGATGTTCTACATCCGTACCGCTGACAAACTGACCCGAACCGCACCATGGTTAGACAACCTGGAAGGCGGTATCGAATATCTGAAATCGGTCATCATCGACGACAAACTGGGGCTGAACCAGCACCTGGAAGAAGAGATGGCCCGTCTGCGTGAAGCGGTGGTCTGCGAGTGGACAGAGACAGTTAACACCCCATCCGCACAGGTTCGCTTCAAACACTTTATCAACAGCGATCAACGCGATCCGAATGTCCAGGTTGTGCCTGAACGTGAACAACATCGTCCGGCCACGCCCTATGAGCGTATCCCGGTGACTCTGGTGGAGGAAAACGCATGAGCCAGTGGAAAAACATCTGCAAAATCGATGACATTCTGCCTGCAACAGGCGTCTGCGCCCTGTTAGGTAGCGAGCAAGTTGCGATTTTCCGCCCGTATCACAGCGACCAGGTGTTTGCGATCAGCAACATCGACCCATTCTTTGAATCCAGCGTGCTTTCTCGTGGGCTGATTGCTGAACATCAGGGCGAATTGTGGGTCGCCAGCCCGCTGAAAAAACAGCGCTTTCGCTTAAGCGACGGTCTGTGCATGGAAGACGAACAGTTCTCCGTGAAACATTACGAAGCCCGAGTGAAAGACGGCATGGTGCAACTGCGCGGTTAATAACTTTTTGGGAGGCGCAACGCCTCCCCTTTTTTGACGTATTTGTAGGTCTTTTATTTGTAGACCTGATAAGCGTAGCGCTATCAGGCCTACGGTTACGATTTCTTTTTATTGTTTGTACTTCAAGGATAATCAACACATGTTCACAGACACTATCAATAAGTGTGCGGCTAACGCTGCGCGCATCGCACGCCTGTCGGCTAATAACCCGCTCGGATTCTGGGTCAGTTCGGCAATGGCGGGGGCCTACGTCGGTCTCGGCATCATTCTTATTTTCACCCTCGGTAATCTGCTCGACCCGTCCGTTCGTCCTCTGGTAATGGGTGCAACCTTTGGTATCGCTTTAACGCTGGTCATTATTGCCGGTTCGGAACTGTTTACCGGTCACACCATGTTCCTGACGCTCGGCGTCAAAGCGGGCACCATCAGTCACGGTCAGATGTGGGCTATTTTGCCGCAAACATGGCTGGGTAATCTGGTCGGATCCGTGTTTGTCGCTCTGCTTTATAGTTGGGGCGGCGGTAGCCTGCTGCCGGTCGATACCAGCATCGTCCATTCGGTGGCGTTGGCGAAAACTACCGCGCCAGCAACGGTGCTGTTCTTTAAAGGCGCACTGTGTAACTGGTTGGTTTGTCTGGCTATCTGGATGGCAATTCGTACCGAGGGCGCAGCAAAATTCCTCGCTATCTGGTGGTGTCTGCTGGCGTTTATCGCTTCCGGTTACGAGCACTCGGTTGCCAACATGACGCTGTTTGCCCTCTCCTGGTTCGGCCACCACAGCGAAGCCTATACCCTGTCAGGAATTGGTCATAACCTGTTGTGGGTGACACTCGGTAATACTTTGTCCGGTGTCGTATTCATGGGATTGGGTTATTGGTATGCTACGCCAAAATCGGAGCGTCCTGTTCCGGCAAAAATCAACCAGCCAGAGGCTACTGCCAATAATTAAGGGGTAATGTCGTGGATCATTTGCCTATATTTTGTCAACTACGTGACCGCGACTGCTTGATCGTCGGCGGTGGTGATGTCGCAGAACGCAAAGCGCGGTTACTGCTGGAAGCGGGCGCCCGTATAACGGTTAATGCGCTGGCGTTTATTCCGCAGTTCACCGTATGGGCAGATGAAGGCATGCTGACGCTGGTTGAGGGACCGTTCGACGAGTCCCTGCTCGACACCTGCTGGCTGGCTATTGCCGCCACCGATGACGATGCCGTCAACCAAAGCGTCAGCACCGCCGCAGAATCACGTCGTATTTTCTGCAACGTGGTCGATGCGCCAAAAGCAGCCAGTTTTATCATGCCCTCCATTATCGACCGCTCGCCGCTGATGGTGGCGGTCTCCTCCGGCGGTACATCGCCAGTGCTTGCCCGTCTGCTACGTGAAAGACTTGAATCTGTACTGCCTCAGCATCTGGGCCAGGTCGCGCAATATGCAGGCAAGTTACGCGCCCGAGTGAAAGAACAGTTTGCCAGCATGGGTGAACGTCGCCGCTTCTGGGAAAAATTGTTCGTGAATGACCGCCTGGCGCAATCGCTGGCGAACAGTGACCAGAAAGCCGTCGAGGAAACCACCGAGCAGTTGCTCAGCGAACCGTTGGACCATCGAGGCGAAGTAGTGCTGGTTGGCGCCGGTCCTGGCGATGCCGGGCTGCTGACGCTGAAAGGTCTACAGCAGATCCAGCAAGCGGATGTCGTGGTTTATGACCGTCTGGTATCCGACGACATCATGAACCTTGTACGCCGCGATGCCGACCGGGTGTTCGTCGGTAAACGCGCGGGCTACCACTGTGTACCGCAGGAAGAAATTAACCAGATCCTGCTGCGTGAAGCGCAACAGGGCAAACGCGTCGTGCGCCTGAAAGGTGGCGACCCGTTCATCTTTGGCCGTGGTGGCGAAGAGCTGGAAACCCTGTGCCATGCCGGTATTCCATTCTCCGTTGTGCCAGGTATTACCGCAGCATCCGGTTGTTCCGCCTATTCCGGCATTCCACTGACCCATCGTGATTACGCCCAAAGTGTACGTCTGGTCACCGGGCATCTGAAAACCGGCGGTGAGCTGGACTGGGAAAACCTGGCAGCAGAGAAACAGACGCTGGTGTTCTACATGGGCCTCAATCAGGCGGCTACTATCCAGGAAAAACTGATCGAATTCGGCATGCAACCCGATATGTCTGTCGCGCTGGTAGAAAACGGTACCTCCGTGAAGCAACGCGTTGTTAACGGGATGCTTTCGCAACTCGGAGAACTGGCGCAGCAGGTTGAAAGCCCGGCGCTGATTATCGTCGGCCGCGTGGTTGGACTACGCGATAAGCTGAACTGGTTCTCGAACCATTAATTGAATGCTTAAAAATGCCCTGATATTGGACTGTCCCCATAAAGTTGGACAGTTCATATTCAGGGCATTTATTTATCTTCCGATAAAAATAAATAACCGATATACGCTATATACTCGCCTCAGTAGCCCAACCGTCAATCATTAATTAAATGTATTTTTAAAACATTTAAATTCATTAAAAGCATATTTTATATAAAACTTGTTATGTCCTAATCCGGACTACTTTAAGTTTATTTTAGTTGATATCTTAACCGCCGAGAAATGGATTTCATCCATTTAAAAATAGATATCTTACAAGGATTTTAACATGCTGAAATTTGCAAAAATCACTATCGTTGCTGGTGTTCTGGCTACGCTGACCGCGTGTACTGGTCATGTTGATAACAAAAAAGATAACTGCACCTACGATTACTTCCTGCATCCGGCAATTTCTATTTCTAAAATTATTGGTGGCTGTGGCCCGGCTGCAGATCTGTAACAGAAGCGATTGCGCAGATACAAAAAAACCGGGAAATCCCCGGTTTTTTTATTTATTGGTTTGATGCTCATTCACACGCTACCGCACTTCTCGCTGAGCAGGTAGCGGGCCAGGGTTGTCAGTCCCTCCTCTCTCTTGATAAATATCCGACGCATTTTATATTCTCAGTAAATTGAATATTTATATCTTCATTAAATTGATTGATATAAGGAAATATGCAAACGGCGAGGCGCTTCATATTTTTTTGAGATTCGCCAGCGAACAGGCGAAAAAAAACCGGGTAGAACCCGGTTTCTTCAGCAACGCAGAGCGCATTACGGCTTGGCGACAAAACCAATCGCTTCGTAAACCGCTTTCAGCGTAACAGACGCGCGTGCGCTGGCTTTTTCAGCGCCATCTTTCATCACCTGCTGCAGGAAAGCTTCATCGTTACGGAAACGGTGATAACGCTCCTGAAGCTCGGTCAGCATGCCGGAAACGGCCTCTGCGACTTCACCTTTCAGATGACCATACATCTTGCCTTCAAAGTGTTGTTCCAGCTCCGGAATGCTCTGGCCGGTAACGGCAGAGAGGATATCCAGCAGGTTGGAAACACCCGCTTTATTCTGCACGTCGTAGCGTACAACAGGCGGCTCTTCGGAGTCGGTCATCGCACGTTTGATTTTCTTAACCACGGATTTCGGATCTTCCAGCAGGCCGATCACGTTGTTGCGGTTGTCATCCGACTTGGACATTTTCTTCGTCGGCTCCAGCAGCGACATCACGCGCGCACCGGATTTAGGAATGAACGGCTCAGGCACTTTGAAGATGTCGCCATACAGGGCGTTGAAGCGCTGGGCGATATCGCGGCTTAGTTCCAGATGCTGTTTCTGATCTTCGCCAACCGGTACCTGGTTGGTCTGATACAGCAGGATGTCTGCCGCCATCAGCACCGGATAATCAAACAGACCGGCGTTGATGTTCTCCGCATAGCGTGCGGATTTGTCTTTGAACTGGGTCATACGGCTCAGCTCGCCGAAATAGGTGTAGCAGTTCAGCGCCCAACCTAACTGTGCGTGTTCCGGTACATGAGACTGGACGAAAATGGTGCTTTTTTCAGGATCGATACCGCATGCCAGATACAGCGCCAGCGTATCGAGCGTTGCTTTACGCAACTGCTGAGCATCCTGACGAACGGTGATGGCATGTTGGTCAACGATGCAGTAGATGCAATGGTAGTCATCCTGCATGCTCACCCACTGACGCAGCGCACCCATATAGTTGCCAATGGTCAATTCACCTGAGGGCTGTGCGCCACTAAAAACGATGGGCTTAGTCATTTTTTGATTCCTGATTTTCGCTATGCGGAAGCCCGAGAACGGGCAGTAGTTCATTAATACGGTCGTAAATAACGTCGGGTTGGCTCAGCGCGATCGACTCGCCGTAGTTGTAGCCATAAGTCAGACCAACGGACGGACAGCCAGCAGCTTTTGCCGCCTGAATATCATTACGTGAATCCCCTACGAAGAGCAATTGCTCAGGCTTGATGCCAAGCTTGCTTGCTACCAGCAGTAGCGGATCCGGATGCGGTTTTTTATTCTGCACGTCGTCACCACCGATGACCACGCTAAAGTATTTGGCGATATCTAACGCCTCAAGCAATGGCGCGACAAACGGGGTCGGTTTGTTGGTCACCAGACCCAGCGGCAATCCTTTCGCATGCATCGCGCCCAGCGTGTCGGCAACATCAGGGAACAGGAATGTCCCCTCTTCTGCGACATCGCCGTAGTATCTGTCGAACAGCTTACGCAAAATACGCACCTGTTCTTCGGCTGGGATATCATCATCAACGGGCGGTTTACCCATTGTCTTACGTAGTGTGGCGCGCTCCTGACGCGACCACGCCAGCGCGCGCTCCATCAGTACATCTGCACCGTTGCCAATCCAGGTGATAACGCGTTCTTCACCGGCAATCGGCAGTTCCAGCGCATACAGCGCCATATCCACCGCTGCGGTTAATCCCGGCGCGCTGTCGACCAGCGTACCGTCGAGGTCAAATGCAACGCCCCGAATATCCTGAAACTTATCCATGACTTACCTTCGCCAGTTCATTGCGCATTTCATCAATGACTTTTTTGTAGTCTGGTTGGTCGAAAATAGCAGAGCCTGCGACAAACATATCTGCCCCCGCCGCCGCGATTTCACCAATGTTGTTCACCTTGACGCCGCCGTCCACTTCAAGGCGGATATCGTAGCCAGATTCATCAATACGACGACGCACTTCGCGCAGCTTATCCAGCGTTTGTGGGATGAAGGATTGCCCGCCAAAGCCTGGGTTAACGGACATCAGCAGGATCACATCGAGCTTATCCATGACGTAGTCCAGATAGCTCAGCGGTGTTGCCGGGTTAAACACCAGGCCCGCTTTACAGCCATGCTCTTTGATCAGCTGTAAAGTGCGATCGACATGCTCGGAGGCTTCCGGGTGAAAAGTAATGATGCTCGCGCCGGCGGCGGCGAAGTCCGGGACAATACGATCGACCGGTTTCACCATCAGATGAACGTCAATCGGGGCAGTAATGCCATATTTACGCAGCGATTTCAGTACCATCGGGCCGATGGTCAGGTTCGGTACGTAGTGATTGTCCATGACATCGAAGTGTACGACATCGGCACCGGCAGTCAGCGCTCTCGCGGTGTCCTCACCCAGGCGGGCAAAATCAGCCGACAGAATTGAGGGGGCGATCAAATACTGTTTCATCCGCTTCTCCTTGAGAATTATTTCTTCGCAGGCGTTACAACTCCTGGTTTATACAGTGCCAGCAGTTCGTTCACCTTTTTACGCGTGCCGCCATTGCTGCTAATGCTGCGCCGCACTTTGACCTGAAAATGTTTCGCCGATCGGTACCATTCGCGGGTATCGGGCGTGTCATGGTTCGAAATTAACACCGGGATCTGCTTACTGACCAGCTTTTCTGCCATCTCGGCCAGATGCGCCTGCTCTTTTGGGCTAAAGCTGTTGGTATGATACGCGGTGAAATTTGCCGTCGCCGAAAGCGGTGCATAAGGCGGGTCACAATAGACCACAGAGTTGCTATCCGCACGGTCCATGCACTCTTCATAGGAGAGACAATGGAACTCCGCATTCTGCGCTTTTTCAGCAAAATGGTACAACTCGGCTTCCGGGAAGTAAGGTTTTTTATAACGACCAAACGGTACATTAAACTCGCCGCGCAGGTTATAACGGCACAATCCGTTGTAACCAAAGCGGTTCAGATACAAGAACAGTACTGCACGGCGGAACGGATCCTGACTGGCATTAAATTCTTCTCTGAACCGATAGTACACCTCAGCCTGATTAGTTTCAGGCATAAACAGCTCACGTGAAGCCTGCACATACTCATCGGTACGTGTCTTCACGATGTTATAGAGACTGATGAGGTCGCTGTTGATATCGGCAAGAATATAACGAGAAAAGTCGGTGTTGAGAAACACCGACCCGGCACCCACGAAAGGTTCAATCAGGCATTCACCCTGAGGTAAATGCCGTTTGATATCATCAAGCAGGGGGTATTTTCCCCCTGCCCATTTCAAAAAAGCGCGATTTTTTTTCATGCTGACTAACTAATTACACCTTCTCCGGCTGTGGAGAAAGCTCCGACAGCATCCTGCGCTTTAGTCTTTGTCCCGCAATTGGGCGAAACAGCAAACCATTGCAGAACATATCCTATCTTACTTCAAATCGGCCTGAACCTGGTGCAGCGGTTTTGCCCACGGATTTTTCGCCTGAATATCGGCGGGGAGCGTAGACACTGCACGTTTCGCATCTTCTTTAGACGCATACACGCCTGTTACCAGAACATACCACGGTTGACCGTTACGCGTCGTCTGATACACCACGTAGTTCTTCAGGTTTTCTTTCTTCGCCCAACCGTTAAGGTTGTCGTAGTTAGAAGAACTGCTGAGCTGCAGCGTGTAATGGCTGGACGGCGCAGATTTTAACGCTCCGACATTTCCTGCACTTTTCGCTCCACCAGCAACAGGCGTTGACGTTGTTGCCGTCGCAGTTGGCGCAGGCGTTGTAGTCGCGGTTGCTTTCGGCTCAACGGTCGCCTTCGGCGTAGCGGTAACCACAGGTGCTTTGGTTGTGGTCGTCGGCGCAGTTGCAGTTGGTTTTGCCTGAGCAACAGGTTTCGGCTCTGTCTGCGTCGCTTTCACCGTAGTTTGCGGTTTGCTCTTCGGCTCAATAACAGCCTGTTTACGTTCCTGGTGTGTCGCAGCAGGGCGTTCAGCCGTTTCCGTTTTCGCAGTCTGGCGCACAGCATTACCATTACGAACTGGCGCAACGGTCGCAGGTTCGGTCGGCAGCGTAGAGTTAACCACTACATTGTTAACCTGCTCCTGGCCTTGCGGTTGCGTCAGAGCGTTGTTCAGATCGCCCTGCACTTCAACACGCTGCTGGCCTTCAGTTGCCGCAGGTGTCTGACCTTGAGTTGGGGTAGAGGAAATCGGCGGTAGGGAAACATCCTGCTGGTTATTGCCAGCGGTCTGCTCAGCGCCTGCTGCAGGCGTAGTCGTGCTCGCCTGATCCGTCGCATTGTTGCCAGAAAGATCGATGCTCTTCTCGCCAGATCCAGCCTGCTCACTGGGAGATGATGAGGGGGCTTTCAGCGCAGAACCGATACCGATGATCAGCAGCAACAGCACCAGGACACCGACACCCATCATCATATACTGACGAGAGGCAGGCTTGCTGGCGGGTTTCTTACGCTTGCGCGGACGGCGTTCTACACGCTCTTCATCCACGTCATCGTCATCAGACTCATACTCTTCTTCAATGTCCCGTTCTTCTTCACGCTCTTTACGTGCGCGCGCAGGACGGCGATCGTCAGCATCCAGATCAACATCATCAAAATTGATTTGCGGCTCATTATCGCGTTCAGACGATTGACGAGAACGACCAGTACGACGATCGCTGGGATCGGGTTTCAGCTCGTCTTCTGGTTTGAATTCATCCATTTAACACCCCACTCAAAGGTTAATGCTTACGACTTTGCACATAACCTGAAGCTAAAAGACCTACGTTTCGCAACGCAAGCCAGACCTTTCTTGTTGTTACGCCGGCTGGCAATCAGCAATAGCGTTAAGAACCACCTCGTGCGACACTCCGCCGCGCACTTCACTCTTCCCTATAGCCCGCGGAAGCACTAAACGAATCTCTCCCGCTAACACTTTTTTATCTCGCAGCATGTGCGGCAGATAAGCCTCGCTGGACATTTCACGCGGTCCATTGACCGGCAAGCCCGCTCGCTGCAGCAGCGTAATGATGCGCTGCGTATCAGCGGAGGTAAACTGTCCAAGACGTTCTGACGTACGAGCAGCCATTACCATACCTGCTGCAACGGCTTCACCATGTAACCAATTGCCATAACCCATTTCAGCTTCGATCGCATGGCCAAACGTGTGTCCCAGATTCAGTAAAGCACGTAAGCCCATTTCACGCTCGTCCGCTGCGACAACTTCTGCTTTCAGCTCACAACAACGACGAATACAGTACGCCATCGCCGGACCATCCAGACGCAATAACGCATCCAGATTTTCTTCCAGCCAACTGAAAAATTCACCGTCAAGGATGATGCCGTATTTGATCACTTCCGCCAGCCCCGATGCCAGCTCACGCGCAGGAAGCGTTTTCAGACAATCGAGATCCACCACCACGGACGCCGGTTGGTAAAACGCGCCAATCATGTTTTTACCGAGGGGATGGTTTACGGCGGTTTTGCCGCCAACGGAGGAGTCGACCTGCGACAACAGAGTTGTCGGGACTTGAATAAAACGAACACCACGCTGATAGCTGGCTGCCGCAAAACCGGTCAGATCGCCTATCACGCCGCCGCCAAGTGCGACTAACGTGGTATCACGACCGTGCGGTTTTTGCAGTAACGCAGTGAAAACCGTATCCAGAACCGTCAGGCTTTTATACTGCTCGCCATCGGGAAGGATAACGCTATCAACGTTAACACCCGCCTGTTCAAGTACGCCGCGAACCTTATCGAGATAAAGGGGAGCCAGGGTTTCGTTGGTTACCAACATAACCTGATCGCCCGATTTCAGCGGTAAGAATGAAGCTGGCTCATTAAACAAACCAGCCGCGATGGTGATAGGGTAACTACGTTCCCCGAGAGTGACTGTGATCCTCTCCATTACGCGACATCCACCTTAGTTACTTGTACCCGCAGACGAGTGTGTATTCAGCCAGAATTAGTTGCTTTCCAACATATGAATAATCTGGTTTGCTACGACTTTTGCGCTCTGATCGTCGGTGCGAATGGTCACGTCAGCAATCTCTTCGTACAGAGGATTGCGTTCGTCAGCCAACGCTTCCAGAACTTCACGAGGCGGCGATTCTACCTGCAGCAGCGGGCGTTTCTTGTCACGTTGAGTTCGCGCAAGTTGTTTTTCAATTGTCGTTTCAAGATAGACCACGACGCCACGCGCGGAAAGACGGTTACGTGTTTCACGTGATTTAACAGAGCCACCGCCAGTTGCCAGCACAATACCCTGTTTTTCCGTCAACTCGTTGATGACTTTTTCTTCGCGATCACGGAAGCCGTCTTCACCTTCTACATCGAAGACCCAGCCCACATCAGCTCCGGTTCGTTTCTCAATCTCTTGATCAGAATCGTAAAATTCCATATTGAGTTGTTGAGCTAACTGGCGCCCAATAGTGCTTTTTCCGGCACCCATAGGCCCAACCAGAAAGATATTGCGTTTCTCTGCCATTTTTTCGGTACTACTAAGACTATTCGTTAATGGTAAACCCGCTTCGCAGACACTCAGCGCAGCAGGACATGAACTGAAACCTCATAAGATATTGCGAGAGTCAGACTGAAAATTATCTCAATACTCAAGCGGGTTTGGCAACTGAATAAATCACCAAACCTTACGCATTTCTGGTCGTGGCAGGCATGCTACCCTGCAAACATCAGACCTGGCGACGTATCGCGCAGCCAAATGACACCAAATAAGCCTATGACACACCACCAGAAAGGCAAAGCGTATTTACTGCCGCATAAGTAAAGAAAAGTACCGACACTCAAATCGGTACTCCTTGTATGCTAAATACACCCGCACGTCAAATCTCTGAAACGTGTTCAGTGCAAAAACAACGGCTTTTCATGCATAAGTTATTGCGTTGAAACCAGTCTGGGCGTAATAAAAACTACTAATTCACGCCGTTCGTCTTCTTTACCATCATGGCGAAAGAGAGAGCCAAGCCAGGGGATGTCGCCTAACAGCGGCACGCTGTCGGCTGCGGATTTATTCTTATGTGAAAAAATCCCGCCCAGCGCAATCGTCTCGCCGCTTTTTACCTCGACCTGAGTTTCAATCTCCTGCTTATCAATAGCCAGAACTTCGCCATCCGCCTGCTGTAGCACCTGCCCGGGAACATTCTGGCTGATATGCAGTTTCAGTCTGATTCGTCCTTTCTGCAATACGGTGGGCGTGACTTCCATCCCCAATACAGCTTCCTTGAACTCGACGGATGTCGCGCCGCTTTCACCGCTGGAGACCTGATAAGGGATCTCACTACCCTGCTTAATACTGGCAGGTTGCAGGTGAGAAGCCAGTAAGCGTGGACTGGCGATGATGTCCAACTGCTGTTTTTGCTCCAACGCAGACAGCTCCAGCTCGAGTAAACGACCGTTAATACGGCCAATGTTAAATCCCACACGGGATGTGGCTGTGGATACAGAAAGATCGCTGGCAAGCGTTGTGACGTTCCCCACAGCCCCCGATTGCTGTGCGTCAGCCAGCGACCACTTCACCCCCAGCTCACGCAAGCTTTTTTCATTAATCGTCACGATATGCGCCGCCAGTTCGACTTGTGCAACCGGCAGATCCATTTGCGCCACCCACGTTTCCAGTGCGTTAAGCGCAACGCTATTATCACGCAGCAGTAAGCGGTTGGTGCGTTTATCCACCGTCATGCTTCCTTTAGCGCTGAGCAGCTTTTCTCCGGCTTTTGCCAGCTCGGAGGCATCAGCATATTGCAAAATGATACTGCGATGTTCCAACGGCAGGCTGGCCTGAAGCCGTGCCTGCTCATTGTCCTGACGAGCCGCATTTTCACTCTGCCATTGAACAGAATGCACATGCAGAATGTTGCCTTCCTGGCGTAATACCAGCCCGGCGCTTTTCACCACCGTTTGCAATGCCTGCTTCCAGGGCACATCCGTCAAATGCAGTGACAGCACACCGCTGACATCCGGTGAAACTACCAGGTTTTTCTTTTCCTGTTCGGCCAGCGCCTGCAATACCTGCACAACCGGCACATCATCGACCACCAGCGTCACGTTTTGTGATTTCGCCGCCAGTACGCTCTGAATCCCGACCACCAGTACGAGTACTATCCATGCCATCCATCGCTTCATTTATCGCTCCTTGTCGTTGCCACTGCCACTGCGACGGCTCGCAGTTTTTCCCTGTGTCGAGGGTTACGCTCTGGGCCGTTATCTGCGTAACCGTCCAACCGTTTTTCAGGACATCATTTCGCTCAACCCGCTGCCATTTTTTCTGGCTATCCTGAACAATGCCAATAGGTCGCGCGCCCTGGCTCAATATTCCCTGATAGCGCCATGTCAACAGCTCAGCAATTTGGCAACGGTCCTCCGGCGGCAGGAAGGGATTACGCATACCGGTGAGTATCAGTACGCTTAAGCACGCCAACAGCCAGCGTTCAACCATCATTCAGGCGCTCCAGTTGTAGTGTTAACAGCAGCTCCGCACCTTCTGCGTAAAGAGAAAACCGGCTGACGTTCATCCCTTGCTCCGCTAATTGGCCAAACATCGGCGGGATGACATCCCAGCCTGGCTTCAGCGTCATTTCTCCGCCCTGTGCGGAGGGTTGCCAGTGGATAAGATGTGCAAGAGGAGTCTGAAACAGCAGTGGGGAGAACGGAATCAGCGTCTCTTCAGGCTCTTCTGGCGATGCCGCCAGCAGATATAAATTTCGCCATTGTGCCTGAGTGGCCGCTCGTTGCTGGTTTAGCGCCTCTTGTTGCATAACCCGTTTCTGCGCGGTGGAGCTGAGGTATAACATGACGACGATGAGCAGTCCCAGCATCCAGCCACAGCCGCAGATGAGCCGAAAGCGCGGCGACTGCGCTAACCAGCTATCACAAAGCATTTTCATGCGCACCGCTCCGCATCAGTCGATAGTGGAATTGCCAGCGTCCCTGCGCATCCTGCTGCGTTTCGCCAGGGCTACCCAATTTAAACAGCGGCAGCTGGCGTAATTGCGCTTCCAGCGCCTTCAGCGCGGCAAAGCTCAGCGTGTTTCCCGTCAGTTCCAGTGTCTCCTGCTGCCAGGTTATTTTTGTTAACCACGCCTGCTCTGGCAGTAATTCCGCCAACCCTTGCAAAACCCGCTGCCAGCTTCGGGTCTGCTCACGCTGTTTGTTCCGCGCTTGAACCTGTTGCCATCGTTGCTGGCGCTGCTGCACACGCGGCTTTAGCGCCATTAAAGCCTCGGCCCGCGTCTTTTCGGCATCCGCTAACAACAATTCGACCTGGTTTTCTACGCTCAAAACGCTGTAATAGCGCAACAACACGCCGCTACTAAGCAGTAGCGAAGCGCCAAATAAAACACTCCAGAAGCGTAGGCAGGCGCGACGTCGCGTCTGGCGCCAGGGCAGAAGATTGATTGTCGCTATCATCAACATGTGCCTCCCATAGCGAGTCCCAGTGCAATGGTGAAGAGATGGCTTTGCGTTGGAATTGGCGGCTGGCGTACAGACACCACGCTTAAAGGATCGAAGCCGCTGGGATCGCATAGCGCAATGGCTGTCGTGGAAAGCGATAATGTCGCGGCAAGCTCGTCGATACAGCCAATATCGCCCGTTGATTTACGCCCCCATGCCGAACGGGTCGCCCATAGCCACTGGGTGTCATCACGCCATACCAGACACTGATGACGTTCTGGCAGGTAAGGTATAAATCGCTGTAACGCGCTGGCATCCGGCGTAATCGCCGTAACCTGTACCTTCAACGTTTGGGTAAGCGTCAGAAGCGCTGAAATCTCTTTGCTTTGCGCGGCAGTGACGTTAAACGCCGGGCTTAACGTGTCTTCGCTATAATCAAAATGCAGCGCATCCGGCGCCATATCCAGCTCACGCGCCATCGAACCGGATAACCATGCGGCTTGCTCCGGCTCGCGCAGCATCATTTCCGGACGAGGGTACTTTTTTTGTAACGTCCTGTTGGCAGGAAAAGAGAGATGAATATGGTGTCGGCGAGGAAGCTCCCGGCTCCACGGCAGTAGCGCTGCGACAAGCTGTTCAGGCTCGCGAATGTGGCCATCGACGATAACCTGAGGCGTCAGCGGTATACGCCACCAGCGCTGGAGAAACCAACCGGATGCGTCGTGAACTACGGCGACAGCCAGCGCTTCATGTTGCTGAATATGCAGACCAATTTTCCAGATATTGAAAGCCATTGCTGATGATCTCCTTATCACCCGTTGCTTTAACGGGTATATCAATGCGTCTGGCTTGCCTTTATACTACCGCGCGTTTGTTTATAAACTGCCCAAATGCCACTAAATGGGAAATCTCCAGTGAAGTTCGTAAAGTATTTATTAATCCTTGCAGTATGTTGCATCCTGCTGGGAGCAGGCTCGATTTATGGCCTCTATCGCTATATTGAGCCGCAATTACCTGACGTCGCGACGCTCAAAGATGTGCGTTTACAGATCCCGATGCAGGTTTACAGCGCTGATGGCGAGCTGATCGCGCAATATGGCGAGAAACGTCGAATCCCGGTTACCCTGGATCAGATGCCGCCGGTAATGGTTAAAGCCTTTATCGCTACCGAAGACAGTCGTTTTTATGAGCACCACGGGGTAGACCCGGTGGGGATCTTCCGTGCTGCCAGCGTCGCGCTGTTCTCCGGCCATGCATCACAAGGGGCCAGCACCATCACCCAACAGTTGGCGAGAAACTTCTTCCTGAGCCCGGAACGTACGCTGATGCGTAAGATCAAAGAAGTGTTCCTGGCGATCCGCATTGAACAACTGCTGAGTAAAGATGAGATTCTCGAACTGTATCTGAACA